>JAGFXW010000317.1 GCA_017861495.1 Bacillota bacterium | reverse complement strand
GGCTTGAATATGTACCGCTATGATTTTGTCGGTTTGCTCATGCATGCCGAACATTTGGAGGCGGCCATGGGAGTCGGACCGCACACCATCAGCGTACCGCGGATTCGCCCGGCCGATGATATCAACCCGGAAGATTTTAGTGATGCGATTTCTGATGAGATCTTTGCGAAAATCGTCACGGTGCTTCGCATTGCGGTTCCCTACACCGGCATGATCGTTTCGACCCGTGAATCGCAAAAGACGCGTGAGCGTGTGCTGCAATTAGGAATAAGCCAAATCAGCGGCGGCTCCAGAACCAGCGTCGGCGGGTATGTGGAACCGGAACCGGAAGAAGATAACTCGGCGCAGTTTGATGTGAACGATACGCGGACCCTTGACGAAATTGTGAATTGGCTGTTGACTTTGGGCTACATTCCCAGTTTCTGCACCGCCTGCTATCGGGAAGGACGGACGGGGGACCGGTTTATGAGCCTTGTAAAATCCGGACAAATTGCGAACTGCTGCCAGCCCAATGCCCTGATGACGCTCAAAGAATATTTGGAAGACTACGCTTCGGCAGATACCAAAGCAAAGGGCGAAGTGGTGATTGCCAATGAAATCCCTCGTATTACCAACGACAAAGTCCGGGCAATTGCCATCGATCATTTGACAGAACTTACGGACGGAAAACGCGATTTCCGTTTCTGACAGGGAACACTGGCGAAGCGGCGGACGGTTCAATTGGCAGCTACAATGCCGCAACCCGAAATTATAATCGAGGCAGAGCTGACACCTTTGATAGGGGTGTCAGTTTTGTTTTGGAGCTGCAATGGAATTGGCGGCAGTCATTCGGCCCGGATGGTTCCAAGCATTTCTTCTCCAATAACAGAAAAAAGGATTTTTACCACTTCGGCCGAATGAAATTTAATATATGTATAGTTTTAGGCAGCGCTCTCTGATGCTGGGATAGCGTCGATAGTTTGCCGATACCACAGCTTGTTACCCAAAATACAATCGTTACGAGGAGTGGGAATGGATGAAAAAAACGTTATTCGATCAAACCCAAATTGGCGGGATGAAACTGAAAAACCGCTTTTTCCGTTCGGCGACTTATGACGGCGTTGCCGGCGAAGGCGGACATTGGACGGAACCACTGTTTCAAGTGTATGAAAACCTGGCGAAGGGCGGAGTCGGGACCATCATCACCGGCCTTACGGCGGTGGATGGTTCGGAACAGCTAATGCCCGGCCAGGCGGGCCTATACGATGATTCGTTTATTGGCGAATATCACCAACTTGCTGAACGGGTTCATGCCCATGGAGCCAATATAGTGGTGCAATTGGCGTGTTTGGGATCGCAGTCTTTTTATAAAAAAGGCAGCGGCAAGACGCTATGGGGACCTAGCGCGGTGGAGGATTTGGCTTACAAAGTAACGCCAAATGAAATGACAAAACAGGACATCTTGTTTGTCCAGGAAGCGTTTGCCGCTGCCGCTCTTAGAGCGAAACAGGCTGGAGTTGACGGTGTCCAACTGCACGCAGCGCACGGATATTTGTTAAGTAAATTTCTGACGCCGTACTATAACCGTCGCAATGATGAATACGGCGGCAGCATTGAAAATCGGGCCAGGATGACAGTAGAGACCTATCGGGCAGTGCGGGAGAAGGTTGGCCCTGAGTATCCGATACTGGTAAAAATCAACAGTGAAGATTACATGGATCAGGGCATGACGTTTGCCGAGTGCCGGTATGTTTGCCAACGGTTGGCGGAACTGGGGATCAATGCAGTTGAGGTTAGCGGCGGCAGCAGTTCTTCGCGGTCCAACGAAGGGTCGGCCCGGAAAATTTCGCCGGAACAGGAATCGTACTATAAAACTTACGCGGCTGAAATAGCGAAAGAAATCGGTGTTCCGGTTATTTCGGTAGGCGGTCATCGGGATTTTGCCTCGCTGACGGAGATCGTAAATGAAACCCCCATTGCATACATTGCCTTATGCCGCCCGTTGATTTACGAAAATGACTTGATTACCCGCTGGCAAAATGGCGACTTGGGACGGGCCAAATGCGTTTCCTGCAATAAATGTTTTCGTATCGGCGGAACAAGGTGTGTATTTAATAAAAAAGCTGAGGATTGAAAAAATTCTTTTGATTTGCAATATATCTACAGGTTATAATAGTCCGGGGAGGGTGATACATGCACAAAATAATGAAAATCGATATTGTCACCAGACCGGATAAGCTGAACGAATTAAAGGAAGCGATGAACGCCATCGGAGTGGCCGGGATGACGATTAGTCAAGCGTATGGCTGCGGCCTGACCAAAGGACATAAAGAAGTGTACCGGGGGCGTGAATTTTCCATCAATCTCCTGCCGAAGATTAAAGTTGAGATTGTTGTTTGCGAAGTGCCGGTTGAAAAGGTAGTCGAAACAGCGCAAAAAGTTCTGCGAACCGGTGAACTGGGAGACGGGAAAATCTTCATCTATCCGCTTGAAAATGCAGTTCGCATCCGCACCGGCGAAGAAGGATGTTTGGCGATTATGGATCCGAAGGACCAGGAATAAATTTTGCGAAAATAGGCTATTCACAAAAACTTTTTTGTGTTATACTCGTATTGTTCTTGGAATGGAATAAAAATTGTGGCAAAGCTGCCACCACTTGTTCTGCGAATAAAATAAAAAATCGTGGCGATGTTGCCACCATTGATGAGCATATGCTGATAGTATGCTTGTTAATGGTGGCTTTATTTTTTTGAACAACATTCGCCGACGCAGAAGAAATGAATATGGAGGTAGGAGAGAGGAATGGAAACATCGGTTAGTTCAATAGCCATAGGGTTAGATACGGTATGGGTGTTACTGTGCGCTGCACTGGTATTTTTTATGGAAGCTGGGTTTGCCGCATTAGAGGC
>JAGFXW010000316.1 GCA_017861495.1 Bacillota bacterium | reverse complement strand
AAGGTCCTCGGGAGTAATTTTATGATTATACAGCTTCTCAAAAAACTCGATCAGTTTTTCCGCGGAAGTAATTTCCGGATTTTGGTGAATCAAATCTTCTGCCGTCAATTGCGAAAATTTCTTGACGTATACCTTATCAATAAACGCTGTATATAATTTCTTTTTCTGCGCTAATTTTTTTCCAAACGTAATCCAGACAACCGAATTTTCCGGGTATTCGTTTCTCACATCGCCTAAGCGGATTGTAACATTTTTAATGCGGGCGCGTAGCAATTCTTCATGATACGGTGATACAAAATTAAGTGCAAACATGATATTCCTCCTCCTGGAATTTAGTGTTCTTTCCCTGTATCTTTGACCGGCCCTACAGCCGGCCGCAAGGACAGAATAACCGCAACGACTGGTACCCTTTAATGCTCACTCAACAATGTTTGTATGATATCGGCCCTGCTGATAATACCGACGACCTGATCCCCCTTGACTACCGGAATGCGCTTGATATCATGCTGGATCATCAGGCTGGCAATTTTTTCAATTGTTTCCTCTTCCGAAACGACAATGGTTTTAGCGGTCATGATTTCGGCAGCCGTTCCCGCCATGAGCTTTTTGAAATCTTCATTGTAGCGTTCTACACCACGAAAATAGATAATAGCACCGAGAATATTAATATACTCAGGAATGCGTGGATTATTTTCCTTGTACAGAAGGTCGCCTTCGGTAACAATACCGACCAGTTTTCCGCCCGCATCAACCACCGGAACCCCTGAGATTTTGTTCTCAAGGAGTATGGTCGCAATTTCGCGGATCGTTGCTTCCGGCTTTACAGTGATGACATCTCGCCTCATAATGTCTTTCGCTTTCACAGCAATCACCTCAATGAATCTATTCGCGCTACCCGGATTTTTTCCTCTACTACTTTTCGTTGTCCAATAAAATATCTAGAATTTTACATCCTATAACCAATCGTTTTCTTCCTTGGGCTTTTGTAAACTACACGCAGAAAGAAGGCGTTGCTATTGCACGAACGAGTCAGACAGTTGAAACAAGGACCCGAAACGAAAAAAACCATCCTCTATTGGATGTTCCGCGACCAGCGGACGGAAGACAACTGGGCTTTGCTGTTCGCCCAGGAAAAAGGATTATCCCTCCAAGTTCCTGTACACGTAATTGTTTGCCTAAACCAGTTCCCTTTGCCAAGCCGGCGGCAACAGGATTTTGTGATCTCTGGCTTAAAAGAAACAGAGTCTGCGCTGCGGGCAAAAAACATTTCCTTCACTTGCCTGGCAGGCAATCCCGCCGTCTTGCTTCCCAATTGGATCCAGTCGCACAAAATCGGCTGTTTGGTAACCGATTTTTCACCGTTGCGGCTAAAACAGGAGTGGAATAGGCAACTTCTTGATGCGATTTCCATTCCCTTTTATGAAGTCGATGCTCATAACATCGTTCCCTGCTGGCTGGCTTCACCCAAACAGGAATATGCGGCTTATACCTTTCGCCCTAAAATTCACCACCTCTTAAAGCACTATCTGAACGATTTCCCTAAGCTTCGTCCGCACCCTTACGGCACTGCCGGGCAAACCGCGCCGGTTCCTTGGGACGCCCTCGTCACAAAAGTAACGCTGAATGAAGCCGCCCGGCCGGTTCATTGGCTTTACCCCGGCAGCGAACAAGGCTATACACAATTGCTGGCTTTTTTCGAAGACCGGCTCGCCAATTACAGTGCCACCGTTAACAATCCTGCCGCCGATGGACAATCGCAACTATCGCCTTACCTGCATTTTGGCCAGTTGGCAGCCCAGCGGGTAGTTCTGGAACTCTTGCGGCGCTATCCACTGCACCAATCCGCAGAAAAATTTCTGGAACAAATAGTCGTTCGCCGCGAGCTGGCGGACAATTACTGTTACTATAATCCCAATTACGACCAATTCGCCGGGTTTCCGTCTTGGAGCCAGGACACGTTGCTTCGCCACACGGATGATGTACGGCCTTATTTGTATGCGCAAACAGAGTTAGAGCAGGGCCTTACCCATGATCCCCTGTGGAATGCCGCGCAGTTGGAAATGGTCACGACCGGAAAAATGAATGGCTATCTGCGCATGTACTGGGCCAAAAAAATCCTGGAGTGGACAGAAAATCCCCGGGAAGCGCTGCGGCTTGCCCTTCAGCTGAATGATCTGTATGAACTGGACGGCAATGATCCCATCGGCTACGCCAATATCGCGTGGTGCATTGGCGGGGTTCACGACCGGCCATGGCCAGAACGGCCGATTTTCGGCAAAATCCGCTATATGAATTACAACGGCATGCGGCGTAAATTTGACATCAATGCGTATATCAACAATGTCACTTGGAAAATGGGACAGGAACAAGCTACCGGAAAATAATAACCTATGCAGAGAAAAACCCAGCGCTGGATCATCGTTCCGCAGCGCTGGGTTTTAAGCATTATTTTGGCAGTTGTTTGGCCACTTCCATGAGCAAGTCGCCGGTTTGGTTTGGATCTTTTGCCTTAACGTATACTTCTTTCACATATCCATCAAACGGGGCCTGGATCGTTGTTTCCATTTTCATGGCTTCGGTAACGAGCAGGACGTCGCCTCGTTTCACCCGCTGGCCTTTTTCGACCAATACTTTCAGAACCGTACCCGACATCGGCGCGCCAATCTGGCCGGGATCATTTTTATCCGCTTTGACCCGTGTTACGACGGCCGTTTGCAAACTGATATCCCGCACAACCACTTCCCGCACCAACCCATTGAGTTCAAAACTAAGGTTCCGCGTTCCGTCGAGATTCGGAGTACCAAGGGAAACCAGTTTGATAACCAGTGTCTTTCCTTCTTCAATATCGACCTTGATTTCTTCGCCGACGCTCATGCCGTAAAAGAAGGTCGGCGTA
>JAGFXW010000315.1 GCA_017861495.1 Bacillota bacterium | reverse complement strand
TCCTACGTCGAAATGCAAATGTAATATGGGCAAAAATGCCTAAGGGAGTGGGATTTTTGATACAAATGATCGATGTCTCCAAAGTGTACAGCAATGGTTCTGTAGCCCTCTCCGATGTTACGGTAGATATTGCCGCAGGAGATTTTGTCTTTGTCGTTGGACCGAGTGGAGCCGGAAAATCTACATTCACAAAATTGATTTTTCGGGAAGAGTGGCCGACCAACGGCCAAATTTTTGTGAACGGGCGCAATATTACCGAGCTGTCGTTGCACGAAGTGCCGTATTTGCGGCGCGATTTGGGAATTGTGTTCCAGGATTACCGGTTGCTGCCGAATAAGAGCGTGTATGAGAATGTTGCGTTTGCCATGCAGGTAATCGAGGCGCCGCGGCGGGAAATCCAAAAGCGGGTCAACCATGTCCTCGATTTGGTCGGATTGCGTGAGTTGGCGCGCAATTTACCGTCGGAACTGTCCGGCGGCGAGCAGCAGCGGGTGGCGATTGCCCGGGCCATTGTGAATAAGCCGCGCGTGGTGATTGCCGATGAGCCGACCGGCAACCTGGACCCGGATACTTCCTGGGACATCATGAAAATTTTTGAAAAAATCAACGCGGATGGGACTACCTTGGTCATGGCGACCCACGATAAGACGGTAGTCGATGCGATGAAACGCCGGGTTATTGCGTTTGAAAAAGGCCGCATTGTCCGTGATGAAGCAATAGGGGTATATGGCTATGAAAGTTAGAACAGTGGAATATTTTATCCGCGAGGCGTTTTCGTCGCTGCGGCGGAACAGCTTGATGAGTATCGCTTCGGTTAGCACGGTGGCATTGTCACTGTTGATCCTGGGCCTGTTCCTGGTGATGGTGCTGAATTTGAACAATATGGCGTCAGTATTGGAATCACAGGTGCAAATTTCGATTTACCTGCAGGATAACCTGTCGGACCGGGAGATGCGCGAAGTCGGCACGAAAATTTCCAAGATACCGGGTGTGACCCTGGTGACGTTTGTCGGCAAAGACGAGGCGATGACCCGTTTTAAACAGCGGTTGGGCGAGCAGCAGGGCTTATTGACCGCGCTGGGCGATACGAATCCCTTGCCGAATGCGTTTGAAGTGAAGGTGGACAAGCCGGAAATGGTGAAGCCGACGGCGCAGGCGATTGCTGAATTTAAAGGCGTTGAAACAGCCAAATTCGGCCAGGATGTCATAGAACATTTATTCAGCCTGACGAAGATGGTCCGCTGGTTCGGCATTGTGCTAATCTTGTTTTTGGCTTTGGCGGCGTTGTTCATTATTTCCAATACGATCCGGATCACGGTATTTGCCCGGCGGCGCGAGATTGGTATCATGAAGTATGTGGGCGCTACCGACTGGTTCATTCGCTGGCCATTTTTGATTGAAGGCATGATTTTGGGTTTTGTCGGCGCGTTGTTTGCCGTGTTTTTCTTGTCGGAAGCGTATGCAATTTTGACGAGCAAGGTCTACGAATCCTTGGCGTTTTTGCCGTTGATTCCGCGATCGCCGTTTATTAATAATATCAGTTGCCTGTTGTTGGTGCTGGGCGCAATCATCGGCGCGCTGGGCAGTACCATTTCGCTCAAGCGGTTCATGAAAGTCTGATGGGGGGATGAAAATGATCCGAAAAATACGCTATGGCATCGCAGCGCTGCTGGTTGGCGTAGTGCTGTTTTCTATGATTGGTCCGGTGTTGGCGGATGAAATCGAGCAACGGCAGCAGGAATTGGGGCAGGTTCAGGAGCAGATGGAAGCGCAGCAGCATCGTACGAATGCGGCCCAGCGCAAGGTAGCCAGCATCTCGGAGCAGTTGCGGGCGATCGAAGCCGATTTGGCTGCGGCTCAGAAGGAATATAAGGCGATTGAAGCCAAACGGAAATATACCGAGCAGCAAATCGAAACCAATGCGGAAATTTTAGAAAAAACGGAACGCGATTTGGCTGTACGCAACCGGGTTTTGAGCAAGCGGATGCGTGATATCTATGAAAACGGCCAAGTCAACTATTTGGATGTTTTGCTTGGCGCCAATGATTTCACAGATTTTGCGACGCGGATGGAAATTTTGAAACGGGTATTGAACCAGGATGCGACGCTGATTGCCAAGGTAACGGCAGAGCGGCAGCTGGTGTTGGAGAAACGGGCCGCCTTGGAGCGCGACCGGGCTTCTTTGATTGATTTGCAGAAGGCAGCCGAAGCGACCCGTCAGTTAGCGGAAAAACGGCGCCAGGAACGTAAAGCAGTGCTGGATTCGGCCGTGTACGAACGCGATATGGCGGAGCAGGCTTACCAGGAATTAGCGGAAATGTCGCGGCAGATTGAACAGATGATCCGTAATATCCAGTCCGGCCGCAGCGGCAATTCAGGCGGCGTTGGATCGGGCCGGATGATCTGGCCGCTTTCGGGGCCGATTACCTCGCCGTACGGCTGGCGGACCCACCCGATTTTTGGAACGGCCCGCTATCATTCCGGGTTGGATATTGGCGCTGATTACGGAGATCCGATTCTAGCGGCGGATGGCGGCGTGGTGATTTATGCAGACTGGATGGGCGGCTACGGCAACGCTGTGATCATTGACCACGGTCGGGGCATGTCCACCCTGTACGGCCATAATTCGGAATTGCTGGTGGGCGAAGGCCAGCGGGTCAGCAAAGGGCAAGTGATTGCCCGGGCCGGTTCGACCGGGTATTCGACGGGGCCGCATTGCCATTTTGAAGTGCGGGTGAACGGTTCGCCGACGAACCCAATGGATTATTTGCCGTAAGGCGCGTAAAAAATGATTGGTTGTGCAAGGCTAACGGCAGGGCTAACGGCAGGCAGGGCGCCTGACGGAATAGTGTAAATAGATTGGCGGTGTTGTCATTGACCAGTCGGCGTAAGCTGATCTTGGGATCCGTATTGTTAGTGTTGGTGACCTTTCTTTTGACTTCCGGAGCGTTTATTTACCTGTTGGGCTTAAAAACTCCGGATGCCGTGGGGACGGTCAAATTGTTCCGGGCCATGCAGCTGATTAAAACGCGGTATGTGGAAGAAGTTCCGGCCGACCAGTTGATGACCGGGGCGATTAAAGGGATGGTCAATTCGCTGGGCGATCCGCATTCAATCTATATGGATGCCAATATGTACAAAGAATTTATGATCCAGACGGAGGGGTCGTTCGGCGGCGTTGGGATTGTGATCGGCGTAAAGGATAAAGTGTTGACCGTTATCGCGCCGGTGGAAGGCACGCCGGGCGAAAAAGCCGGGATCAAGAGCGGCGATCAGATTATAAAAATCGATGGCCAGGAAACAAAAAATATGGCGCTCGATGAGGCGGTAGGGAAAATCCGCGGACCTGAAGGCACACCGGTTGTCCTGACGATCCTGCGGGCGGGGTCGGAAGAAAAAGATTACCAGTTGACCCGTTCCAACATCCAGATTAAGACGGTGACTGGGAAAATGATGGAAAACCAGGTTGGGTATATCCGCATTTCGATGTTTAACGAAAATACGGGCAATGACTTCATCCGCAAATACCAGGAATTAGAGCAGGCCGGGATGAAAGCGTTGATTTTAGACCTGCGGGATAATCCGGGCGGATTGTTGGAAGAAAGCGTGAAAGTGTCTGGGAAGTTGGTTCCGAAAGGGCCGATTGTCTCGGTGATTACGCGGGATGGGAAACGCGACGTCCATTCTTCCACTTTGGAAAAGGTACCGTATCCGGCGGTGGTTTTGGTGAACGGCGGCAGCGCCAGCGCATCGGAGATTGTGGCCGGCGCGGTGCAGGATACTGCTTCCGGCACGCTGGTCGGCACGAAGACGTTCGGCAAAGGGTCGGTACAGACGTTGCTGCGCTTGGATATGAAGACGGCGATTAAGCTGACGATTGCCAAGTACTATACTCCGTCGGACCGTTCGATCAACGGGACTGGCATCATGCCGGATGTGGTGGTGGAAATGCCGGCAGTCCAGCCGGGCCAGCCGGTTGGGCAGGATGTGCAGTTGGATAAGGCGATTGAGATCATTAATACGAAGCTGTAAAGCATGAGGACGGCGGGCATTAGCCCGCCGTTTTTTTTATGGTACTTTCAATCAGGTGTATCCAACGCTTCGACGTTGTCACTTGACCTTCGCTTATGGATGACACCTGATTGAAAGCATCAAGAGTATAGAGAGTATAGGGGGTCATAGAGAGTATAGGGGGTCTACCATGGTAAATGAGGCCCCATCCTAGTTGAAAAAGTGGTAAAATAGATTTAGACGAGGGTGTGGCTCATGGGGTTAGTTGCTCGCAGA
>JAGFXW010000012.1 GCA_017861495.1 Bacillota bacterium | reverse complement strand
TTTCGGCAATTTTTGAAATTACCGCGGTTTTCCCGGACGAAGGCGGTCCGGATACTGTAATTAATTGCATAAACTCACCACCATCACATGCTATGTGCTTTTAATTTTTCATTGTCGGAACTGCAACCGGAATTGTTGCCGGAAGTGCAAGCGTAAGCTTGTGCCGATTTTGACTTGCCCTGAAAACTGTCCGTACAAACTGTATTCAAGTGCTCCACAAGTGCGTCAATGTCATGTTCCATAACAAAATCCCAGCCTAACCATTTCAGCTTCGCGCCTTCCGGCAGTTTATTGGTTATCTCGGGATGAAGGGAAGGGAACCGGGCATCGGCGCAAAGCTGTCCAAATTCTGTACTGTGCAAAAAGTCGAGCAAAACCTTCATTTTTTCCGCTTTATCCGCTTTGACCAGATAAAAGAGCGGCATCGCCAGCGCCCCGTCTTCCGGCCAGACGATTTCGATATTATCAGAGGAACTGATGGTTCTGGCAAAAAAGTCAGCCATGATATAGATTGGCGGCAACCCAGGTTTGCTGCTGGACATGCCTTTTATCATTTCCGCTGCATGTCCTCCGCCATATATTGCTCTGCCAAGCGCCTCGACGCCTTCTTCTCCATACTCCTTATAAATATTAAGCAATACAACATCACTAAAACTAGGGCCATAGCTATTCAGCATGACTTTATGTTCATATTCAGGCCGCAGTAAATCGCCCCATCGTTTCGGCATTGGCAGATCGCCAAGACGTGTTTTATCGACCACCATGATCGTTGTGGTCGTGCTAACAACCTGGAAATCTCCGTTTTTATCGATGATCTCGAGATCGGCCAGTTGTTTATTGGGAACTTGTGTTGCCGGCATTCTGAAATAACCGGGCTTAATAAACCGCTCTGCAAAATTTTTGTTGAAAAAATGATAGCCTTTGGAAAGGATCAAGTCCGGCACCTCATCAATATGGGTGAAATGCGGAATCCAGTCGTTGAGACGCAGTAAATCATTACAGCATGCCCCAGTGTAATAATTAATCGGATCTTCGCTATCGCCTTGGATTTCCTGCAAAACCCTATGAAGCTCACGTTCCAGCGGAACCTTCAATCCACAAGGAATTTGGGCCACAAAGTTAAATTTACCGGAATTATTGTCCACAACGGAAGATAGCAGAGTATTATAATTGGCAGCATCGGCAATCTTTTCTGCCAATAAATGCAAGAATGGTTCGGTTCCGATTTTTTTCGAGTGCAGCGCAGTTCGCAATTTTAGTACTGCACCCAGTTCATTCAGAACTTCTTCTTTGGCAAATATTTCAAAACCGTTGTTGCTAAAAACATCCAATGTTTCAGGATATTTCGTGACAATTTCCTTTATCGTCCAATCCAGCATATTTTCTTTCATGATCTTTCCTCCCTGTTTTTTTTCTATCTCGTGTAAAATAGCCAACACCGAACTTATTATTTATCCGCCGGAATGATTTACCGCGATGGCAATCTTGGTGATCCCAATCTGCCGGATCGAATCCATGAGTTCCACTACCCGCCCATGTTCCACGCTGCGATCCGCATTAATAACGACCGTCATCTGCTTGTCACTGGACTTTTGGCGGGCAAGAAGCCGGACTGCGTCCGCAGAGGTATTCATTCTCTCCTGCTCATAAAACAGGTTTCCTTCTTTCGTCATCGTTAAGGAAACTTTTTGCTGCGTGTTATCCTGCAGACCCGAAGCATGGGGAAGGTTAACGGGCATTTTATATTGGTTTGTCATTGTCAGCGTCGCTATCATAAAAAACACCAGCAAAAAAAACATCGTATCAATCATCGGAATAATTTCAATGCGTGCTTTTTTCAATGGTTTTCGCGGCAGCTTCATTGTTATCACTCCTCAATTAACGAATGTAACACAATCTCCAATCTCGTAGCATAATGTTCCATCACTTCCGTCTCCCGTTCAATCCGGCTAAGAAAATAATTGTAAGGAACAAGCGCAATCACTGCGACTGTAATCCCAGTAGCCGTCGCGATTAACGCTTCTGCTACCCCACCGGTAACCGCATGGGGCTGGCCCAGCCCGGCAGTATCCATAATTTGAAAAGAATTAATCATGCCGATTATCGTTCCCAGCAATCCAAGAAGCGGGGATAAAGTTACAACCGTATCCAACACCGGCAAACCACGCCGCATAGTAGAAAGCTCAAGAATTCCCGCTGCCTCCATCGCCTTAGCAGGACTTTCCGGATTAGAAATCCCCACAGACAATACTTTAGCGAGCGGTAACGAAGATTTTTTCGCCATAACCAACGCTTCCTCAGTGCGCTTATTTCTTATTAAATCCAACATTTTTTCCGCAAGGGTCGTCTGGTCAATTCGGCGAAAAAAGAAAAATCGTTCCACAATGACCGCCACTGCAAGAATGGAACATATTGCCAACGGCAGCATCATCCATCCACCACGTAAAAGTTCACTCATAAAATCACCTCATTTCTACTAATTTTCCAAATTTAAAATACGGAACACTTTACCAAGCAACATTTCAAGCCATCTTCAACAAAGACAAAAGTTGAAGCTAATAACTACACCATTTGATTCTTCAGTAAAAGTTCATAGAATCATAATAGTACAACACTAAACTTAAGTCAACATAAATAAACAAAAACAAATAAAGTAATTTGTTTTTGTTTATTTAATAACACTTCAACAATATCTACTTATAAACATCTAAAACCCTACCGCAAGATCTAAATTTCCGCGGTAGGGTTTTATAAAATCATCTTATTTCGTTTCATTAAATATTATTTTTAGTACTGTCCTGTTTGTTTTAGAGGGCGAAGATAATGAGCAGTAATGCCAATAAGGCTGAATCATGTTGATGTTCATACGGCCTGCCATCATCGCGGATAAAAACGAACACGCCTTCGTACATAAACCCTACACCAACCAGTTCATCCCAATCATCAAAAAACAGTACTGCATCGTGAATACGAATACCTCGGTACCAAAAGAAACCCTGATGATAACCAGGATGATCTCGCCAACGGTAGGAGTGCAATCCCGGGAACCGGTCGTTCCAATCGCGGTCATGGATGAACTCCATACGATATTCATCCGGCGAAAACCGGTCACGCATAGATGAGAATGACTCGTGCCACCGGAATGGCGATGGCTCATCGTAGGAAAAATCCGTCCGATGCCAAATAGTATCCCGATACCTCTCGTTGGACCAATCATGCCGTTTTTGATCCTGACGATACCATTGCTGCCGCTCACGGCTCTGGCGTTCCTGTTCCAAGCGATACCGTTCCTGACGCTCGCGACTTTGCCGTTCTTGCTCTTGGCGATACTGTTCCTGGCGTTGACGATCTTGCCGTTCTTGTTCCCTTCGCTGTTGGTCCTGACGATCCCGCTCCTGGCGCTGTTGGTCTTGGCGGTCCCGCTCCTGGCGCTGTTGGTCCTGACGGTCTTGTTCCCGCCGTTGCTGATCCTGACGCTGCCGGTCTTGCCGTTCTTGTTCCCTTCGTTCTTGTTGTCGGCGCTGTTGATCCTGCTGCTCCTGACCTTCGTCACTCTTGGGAGCGGCGTTTATTGGCAGCGAGGCCAGGCCTGTTTGCATGAGACCCGCCATTACTGTATAAATGACCGTTTTCTTTACGATTTTTCTCATAACACACCGCCCTCTCTTTCATTTTCACAAACTCACAATCCCAAAGTTAAATCCTCCGGAAACAATTAATAATCTGATTATTCTTATAATAACATATTTAGAACGACTTGTGAATCTTATCCGTTCTGCATGGCTGGAACAATCTATTTGGACTTGTTCTTTTCGAAAAATACACAACGGGCAAAAAAACGAGACTGGGATACCCTGCAAAAATTGCAGGGTATCCCAGTCTTCACAACATTAATTATATACGAAATTGTTCGACAGCAACTTGGAGATCCTGCGCCAGTTTCGCCAGGCTTTGGCTGGAAGAGGCAATTTCCTGCATGGATGCGGATTGTTCTTCTGTCGCCGCCGATACCGTCTGCGCTTCTGCTGCTGATTTTTTACCAAGTTCATCAATTTTTCTAACAGAGCCGACAATCTGCTGACTGTCGCCGGCCATTTGCTGCATGGCGGCAGCAATTTCCTCCACTTGCTTCGATACCCCACCGACCAGTTTAACAATTTCACGGAAAGCAACCCCTGCGGCGTTGACCACCTCAGCGCCGTTCTTAACCTCGCGCGTACCATCATTCATCGCCACAACCGCTTTATCCGTATCTCCTTGAATTTCCCCAATCAATCCCGCAATTTTTTTCGCTGCCTCTTGTGATTGCTCTGCTAACTTGCGCACCTCTTCAGCAACGACAGCAAAGCCTTTGCCTTGTTCACCCGCCCGTGCAGCTTCAATTGCTGCGTTCAAAGCCAATAAATTGGTTTGACCGGCTATTCCCGAAATAACATTCACGATCTGGCCGATTTCTTTCGACCGTTCGCCCAATTTACTCACAACTTTCGCCGAAGAATTTACAGTTTCTTCAATTTGGCTCATTTGATTAACAGCCCTGACCACAGCTTCGTCGCCGTCTTTCGCCTTGCTGGCGGCTAGAGCCGACCCTGAAGCCGCCTGATTGGCGTCAACAGCCATCTGCCTCATATTCGCAGCCATCGTTTCTACCGCTTTCGTGGTCTCATTTGCCGCTTCCATTTGTTCACTGGCTCCGGTAGCTACATCAGTAATCGAGGAGGCTACTTGGTTCGCCGCTTGCGCCGATTGTTCGGAGCTGGCGGTTAACTGTTCCGATGAAGCTGCTACCTGCTCTGAAGAATTCCCGATATGACTGACCAAATTACGCAAATTCCCGATCATTGTTTCAAACGCCCTCGCCAAATTACCCAATTCATCCTGCGTATTCACCGCAATCCGGGTTACGCTGAGATCTCCATTGGCAATTCGGTTTGCTGCTTCCTGCAAAGTTTGTAACGGTTTGACAATTTGGCTAGCGATCCAGAAAATGATCAGAACCGCAATGATGAGCACGATAACAATCGTCATCAACGAGGTCCAGGCAAAAGCGCTCAATTTTTCCGTTGCTTCACTAACGGGCATGGTTACGACAAGAGACCAGTTCGTCCCTTGAATCGGAGCATAGGCCAGATACTTGCTCATCCCTTCAAACTGATATTTAGTGACGCCTTTTTCGCCGTTGATCATTTTGCCGGTAGCAGCTTTCAAGGCCGGATCAGAGTTTGCATCCGTGTACAAATTGGCTTTGCCCTGCAACTCCTTCTTTGGATGAACGACAACCAATCCATCACCGCGGACAAGATACGCATACCCTGTTTTTCCGGCTTTTATATTCAAGACTTGTTGCTCAACCGCTTCGAGGCGAACTGCGCCAAACAACATTCCTATAATCTTGTCGCCAGACCGGATTGGCGCAGTAATCATAACAATGGGTTTACCCGTCGTCATATCCGCGATAGGATCCGAAACAGTGACTTCCCCTTTCATCGTCTTTTTAAAATACTCCCGGCTGGACAAATTGCCAACCGTTCCTTTTTCGTCAAAAATTTTGCCCGTGGCATCCGTGTAGGCGATGTTATCATACATGGTATTTCTGGCCTTCTCGGCTTGCAAATACGCAATCATCGCTTCATTGTTGCCACTTTTCATAAGCGGCGTTTCCGCCATCGTCATCAGCGTTATTTTGGAAGCGTCCAAATAGAGGCGAATGTCCTGGCTGCTGCTTTGCGCCATATTAACCATCTCGGTATCAACAGCCTCCATCAACAGTTTTTGACCCTGCCAATAGTTTAACCCTGCCAACGCACCTAAGGACACAATAAATAATGCAACAATTATTACGGTCAATTTTACTTTAATACTCTTCACCACTAATCAATCCCCTTCTGCAATATTTTTTATTCCACCATAACAATGCTTTCTTACAATAAAAAATACCAGCCTTCACAAAAATGCTGGTATTGAACAATATTTCCTCAAAGCAATAACCCGGCATTATTATAATCCTTAGCTTCTGGGATTCTGGGCTGGACACCCTGTTTATAATAAATTTGTCTAATTTTCAATTAAATTATAACATATTATATATTTAACCATATTGAGAAAAATATATCAATCTTTTTTTGCATAAAAATGCTTCATCGCCGGCATTTTGCCGGCGATGGCTAAAAGTTATTACCCCTGTATTACTTTATCTCCACTTTAATTTCAAATAGTCTGTTCCAAGGAAAGGATACTTTCATGTTATCAGGCGAAAACCACAGGTATTTTGCAACAAAGCTTTTCATTTCCTTTGTCAATTCCAAAGTCAATTCCGGATCCATGCGGGCAATATCCTCTTCGATGCCTTGTTGCGAATAGACGATGTTTTTATATAATTGGGTTCGAATGTTCGCTTGGTAAGCCCAATCATCCAAGTAACGGACAGCCAATATCTTCTTACGGCCTGTATCGTTCATTGTTTTGGCCATCATTCCCTGACCGATCGCATACCCCAGGGTGTTGCTTGCAGTATTCCATCCTGAGTAAGCGCTAACTTTATCCAACAACTTATGTTCAAACAATTCCCGCATGAGAGAATTATCGGCGCCATTGGCAAAAGCGATATCCGCAATTGCAACGGAACTGCCATTTTTAATATCGTTATCGATTTCACCCACAAAATTATGCATTGCACCGGTTACATACGGTATGTTTTCGATCATTCCCGCTTCTGCGGTATGCCCATTTATCGGTGTATTGACAGCCACTATCAAATCCGCCTTTTTCTCTGCCATGCGAATTTTTCCTCCGGCTGCTACAATATGATCGGCAATGGTACCGCCGAACGGCTGATCTTCATAACTGGGAATGGTCGCATCAGCCATTCCCAACATATATCGAAGTTCAACGGAAGGGGCTTGCGCAGTGAGATGATTGTAAGCGCGCGCCAACAATATCATTCCCAATTGGTCCGCTCCGGGGAATGAACGATATTGATCCGCCGACAAACCAGCAGCCAATTTTCCTAACTCCCGCCCTTCTTTATGCGACTGTGAAAACGGCGAAGTGTCATCCCGGCCTAATACAAGATATTGAATAACCCCTTGTCTTGTTAAATCGATCAGTTGCGCATTGATTTGAAAATTTTTATTTCGCCGCTCCATCCAATCCTTTAAATCTTCCGGCGGAATGTTGTCTTTCGCGGCTTTCATAACGGCGGTTTCCTCTGCCGTCAATCCTTTCACTTCCTCTTTGTCTTGCAATGCAGTAAGCCAAAAAATAGACGGGCCATATTTCTCATAATAGAACGGTTCTACGCCCCCGGCACTCGCACTCGGCGAGCGCATAATGGTGCTGAAAACATAGATTGGCGCTTGCGGATTTTGGCCGTGAAGAACGTTAAAACGACGAAGACTCCATTCCAGTAAAATCTGATTAAAATTATGGGTGCGCGAATCGACCAACCCACCGTAGGTAAGAGCATCCGCCGATAATACCAAGGCATCGGCCTTGCCGGCATTATTCATCACCCAACGCCACAACTGTTCACTATCACCGGATTTGCCGCGACTGGCTAAATACTCAGTCGGCGGCGTCAAAATATCCAATTGGGTCGCCTTCACAGTGTCTATCGGATAAGACAAACTCACCGGTCGGTCATCAAACGGCACATAAAGGATAGTCTTCGCCAAAGCCACCGGCATAATCATTAGCAGCAACAATACCAAAATTCCAATTCTGTAGAACATTTTCATTATCTCCCCACGGAAACATAACGGATGTTTCCCCAATAGATTAACATCATTGATTATGATGTCTTATAAAAGTTTCGATTTACAATATTTAAATCCTTCCTATTGGAAGGATTTTATGATGCCATTAAAAGCAAGGAATAGTTATCCACAATATCAACAGGTTTATTAACAGAATTGTCTAAATTATCGAAATAACCAAAATAGTTGTCGGTATTTTTTTTAAAGAAATTGAGTGCCCATGAAAAGCAAAAAGGCCTCATGGTTGCATCATGAAGCCTCAACTCCCACTTACTTTTAAAACAATTAACCAATTTAGTGCGGCCAAATAACCAAACTTAAAACGTCACTGTTTTAGACTCGCCTTTCATATTACAAAATGCCGCTTCTGCGTTCTTAATATAAAACACTTCAAAAATCGAATCATCCACACTGTACATGGTGCTAAGAAACGGAGCAGCATCCAATGCCGCTTGTTTCGTTTTGGAATTTGTGTCGAAAACTGCCTCACCCTTCAAGCGCAGCCATTCACCGGTTTTGGTCGCAGCGGACACTTCGAAGCGTGGATTTGCTTTTAGTTGTTTGTATACAGGCTTTTGATTGCTGGTGCAAAAATATAGTTTTCCCTCATAATCCATCACGAACCCAAAAGGGCGTACTTTGGGTACATTCCCCTCAACAGTAGCGATATAAAAAGGCACATTGCTTTTCAAAAAAGTTAAAACCTCATTCATCGGAACCACTCCTCTTTTATTTGTAATGATTTTATCCTTTGAAGCAAGTCTATATTTATTATACTACTGTCTGCCGCAATTTGTTGCCATCACCAAAAGAAATTGTACATTTTGTATAACCAAGAGAGATCCTTCGTTGCTGTATTTGGGATCAACGAAGGATCTCTCTTGGTTAGAACAATATCAATTGCTCCGAATCAGGATCGATCATAGCCGGATTCATTTGCTTGATATCTTTCGATCGAATCCACTTGTCACAGCCCTTGCAATATACCGTCGCGGTTTTCTTGGCCCATGCCACCGTTCGCTTACAGCGCGGGCAATGAAATTCAATCAATAAATTACTATTCATGTCCATCACTCTCGGTCATATTCTTAGCCAATATTATACTATGGCCACGCCAAATAAGGTACTACTTCTTCTATCCTTTTGCTTTTTGCAAAAAATCGGCAGAGTTTAACAATTTGGTCGACAACAATAGCGATACACCCAATACGATACTAATCAGCAGGATCACTCCCGGCCAGTTATACGCCGATAGAAAAATCCCGCCAATAGTGCCGACTACGCTAAATCCGCCATAAAAAAACAAATAATATAAGGCAGAACCCTGTGCTTTGTCGGTTGTGCAGCATTTACTAGCCCAACTGCAAGCAATTGGACTAGCGCCAAAATAACCGAAGGTAAATACCGACAATCCGGCTATCTTGGCTATAAGGGTTGGCAATAAGGTAATAACGGCGCCGACCCACATGATACAAATCGATACAATCAGTATTTTACCACTGCCATATTTGTCCGACATTCCACCCATAAACGGAGAACTGAAAGTTCCAATTAAGTACACTGCAAATAACGCGCCGATCGCCGTTTGGCTTAGATTATAAGGCGGCCCCATCAAAGGGAATGCAATGTAATTATACATTACAATAAACCCACCGCCGACAAAAAAACCGATGATATATATTGTAACCAATTTTTTATTATGCAGTGTTTCCAGCAACAGCTTGATGATATTGAGGGAAAAATGCCTGCTTCGCGTATATTGTTTTGATTTGGGCAGCGCAAAATAAAAACAAACGCTGATGATAAGGTATAGTACCCCTATAGCGCCTAAGCCAATCCGCCAGGAGTACAGATCAGTCAACGTACTGAGGGTAACCCGGCCCAACAATCCGCCAATCGAATTGCCGCTAATATAGATGCCGGTTACCAGACCGATAATAGTAAGGCTGAACTCTTCACTGATATACGCTATCACCAATGCGGGAAACGCCGCTAAAAACAGTCCCTGCAACAGCCGCAAAACGAGGATCAGATAAAAATTTGTGCTCATCGCCATAAGGACGACCAGAATCGCCGATACAGCTAATGCGATCGACATTGTCCACTTACGATCTAACATATTCGCCAGAGCGGCAATGAAAATCATGGCAATTGCCATGCCGCCCGTACCGCATGATACCACCAGACTGGCTACGGACGGCGTTAAATTAAAATCTTGCGCGATTATCGGTATAATCGGCTGCACACAATATTCCGCCCCCATTGCAGCTATGCTGCCTGTGAAGATTGCTGCAACAGCTCGCCAAAACTGCTTGGTACCCCTTTGAATATAATCGGTCATGTTCGTTCCATCTCCTTAGCGTTTACCAAACCGTGTATCATTATAATACTTTTTTACAAAAAATGATATTCATCCAGAAAGTATTAAGAAAAAGAAAAAACGAGCTTGAATAGCCCGCTCGTTCTCCTTTGCCGTTGGAAACCAACGTCTCCTTTTTCTATTCACCTGTTGAAACATTGTTGAAATTACCGTTTTACACTATCTGTTTTGACCCAGCGTCTACGGCATCCGATTAAGCCCTGTCAAGTATGTCCACCGCGACTTTCACTACGATTTTCCGGACTTTGCTGCTGTTCGCGCCGGGATTGCAATTCGGACGATGCGCATCCCACGGAAAGAGTACGGCGAACATTCCTGCGGTAAGCAGTAGTTCGGTTTCTTGCGCGATACTCTTGTAGAAAATCACATCCTTATCTTGCAGACGATCTTCATCAACTGCGCCGGCACCACTCAAAGGCCCGGCGCCAATGATCTCCGCACCGGAACAAACACACTGAATGTCCGCATATTTGCGATGAGCCTCCAAGCGGCGTTCTCCCTTTGTTTCCGTTTCATATTCCGCTACAGAAGCATAAATCTTCGCACCGTCAATTTCATGACGCCCTGGGGCGAGACTGGCGAGATCAGCTTCCAGCAAAAATTTCAACCCTGCTTGTATCCCTTTAGGATACAGAGAAAGTTCCTCTTGCAAATTTGCTAAATAGCCAAAAAACAATGTATGGCACCATCCTTTTATAATAACGTTTTGTTCTTGCTGATCAAACCTTAACCAATTATTTCGCAACCAGCACCGGAATATTCGAATAAGTAACCAACTCCCGTGCCGTGCTGCCCAGCAAAAGGCGTTGAAAACCGCCCAAACCACGCGTGCCAACTACGATCATAAAAGCGTTTTGTTCATTGGCATATTCAATGATCGCATACGGGGGATTTCCTTCTATTACAGTACCGCTCGCCAATACCCCCGCCTCACGGGCATACGTTGTCCCTTTTTCAACCGACAACTCTTGTTTATTCTTTATCGCTGCATAGGCTGCTTCAATCGATGCATCAGTATATTCAGCAAAATACAGCCGTTCAACGACTGCTACCAAAAAAAGATCTGCATGCATTGCTTTTGCTAAGGTAGTCGCTAGATTCAAAGCTTTCTCACTATCCGGAGATCCGTCATAAGCAACAACAATTCTCTTGTCATTCATTATCGACCCTCCCCATAATGTAAAATGCCGATCCTATTTTGTTTTAATTATAACTCCATTGAAAAATCCAGTCAATTTTGCCTGTTTTTACAAACAATACATTCTACTCTATTTCTCTGCTTCCTCTTTATTTTCGAACTAATGTTTGCTATAATTATTCCCAAACGTTAGTTCGGAAATCCATACGTAAGGGATATTGACAACCACTGGATTGAGCCTATAAAAAATATTACCAAGCAAGGCGGCGATTTGATAATGAATGATCTATTGAACGGACTCAATGAACAGCAACAGCAGGCTGTCACTACTACGGAAGGTTTCATCCGCGTGATTGCCGGTGCGGGTTCCGGCAAAACACGGGCTCTATCACACCGCTTTGCCTATCTGGTCAATGAGATTGGCATTATGCCCTCGAATATTCTCTGCGTCACTTTTACCAATAAATCCGCAAATGAGATGCGCCAGCGCATCCGCAGTCTCACCGGCGACAATGATACAGGCTACATCAGCACGTTCCACAGCTTTTGCGTATCCGTTTTACAGGAAGACATCAATGCGGTGCAGTATCCAAAAAATTTCCTGGTGCTGGATAACGCAGATATCGACGCAATGCTGAAAATCATTTATGAAGAACGCGGCCTCACGCTGCGCCACATGACTTTCGCCAAAGCGCGCGACATGATCGAAATACGCAAGATCTTCAAGGACCCGGAATACTACGAATATATGATCGAACTGCCGTTGGACAAGCTGCAGCAAAAATACCTGGATGCCGTGGAAACAAACGATATTATTTTCTGGGGTTATCTCTATCAGGAAAAGAAATGCTTCGGCCTCGACTACAACGACCTGATCAAATATGTGCTGTATATCTTCAGCGTTAACGAAGAAATCCGGTTAAAGTGGCAGCAGCGGTTGGAGTACATCATGATCGATGAGTATCAAGACATCGATGAACTGCAGTATCGCTTAATGAAGGTATTGTGCGACTATCACAAAAACCTGTTTATTGTGGGCGACCCCGACCAGACGATCTACACCTGGCGAGGAGCCAGCGTGCGCTACATATTGGACTTTGACAAAGAATTCCCTAATGTCCGCACAATCCTGATGATGGAGAATTACCGGTCAACACCGCAAGTTGTGGCTGTGGCCAATTCCCTAATCAGCAACAATAAAAATCGCATCAAAAAAGAGTTGCGCCCAATGCTGCCGGATAGCGACGCGGTCGTTTACCATCATGCCAAAACGACGGAAGCAGAAGCCCAATGGATCGCGTTGCAAATCAAGAATCTGGCCGCCAAAGGCGAGAAACTTAGTGATATTGCCATTTTATACCGCGCGCATTACCTCACCCGCACGCTGGAAACGGTATTCCTGAAGGAAGAATTGCCATACACGATTTACAGCGGCGTACAATTTTTCGGACGTATGGAGATCAAAGATGCGCTGTCTTATCTGCGGTTGATTGTCTATAAGGACGACCTGTCTTTCCTGCGGGTAGCCAACGTGCCAAAACGCAACATCGGCGAGCGGCGGATGAAGTTTTTGCAGGAGTACGCTGCACAAAACCAGTGCTCGCTTTACACTGCGTTACAGAGGACCCTGGACAACGAAATTTTCAAAAGCACGAAAGCAAAACAGTTCCTTGCCCTCATCGATCGTTTTTCTGCGGGCTGCCAAGATATGCCCGTCTCCGAGCTTTTGAGCGCAATCCTTGACCAAAGCGGCTATGAAGCGATGCTCCGTACGGAAGGCAGCCAGGAACGGCTGGATAACTTGGCGGAACTGAAGCAAGCGGTCTACGAATACGAAACCTCCTGCGGTGAAGAATATTCATTAGAAAATTATCTTACCCATGTGTCTTTGCTGACGAACACGGACGCAGTATCCGGTAAAAACGCGGTCAAATTGATGACCGTGCATACCGCCAAGGGCCTGGAATTCCCCTGCGTGTTTCTCTGCGGCCTTCAGGAGGGCGTGTTTCCATCGAAAAAAGTGGCGACCTTAGAAGGCATGGAAGAGGAGCGCCGGCTGGCCTTCGTCGCGTTCACTCGTGCAAAGAAGTCACTCTTTCTCACCGATGCTGAAGGCCGGAACCTCGACGGATCTTATCGGTTTCCCTCACGTTTCATTTTTAACGTGGATAAATCCCTTCTGGCGTATACAAACGAATTAGACGACAATCTGGTTTATGAAACAAAATGGAACATCACAAGCAGCGATAAAATTCTGCACGTGGCAAGTTCCGATCCTCCCTTCAAGCCGGGAGACCGGGTCGTTCACAACATCATGGGCGCAGGGGAAATCGTCGATATCGACCACGACAAAGCCGCCTACCTGATCAAATTCGATAACATCGCGACAATGCGAAAAATCAACTTCAAGGCAACAATAGAGGCAATAAACAGTAACCTTGTCTATCATTAGGCCGTTTACAACCGGGGTTAGCCGGATAATAGGAACTAAAAAAGGCCTTGAAGCAAATGCCTCAAAACCTTGTTTCTTTTAACCTCGCGAGTTCCATTTAATCAATTTCGTTATTCTTTTGCCATCTTTTCAAAGATGGTAAATTTTCATTCAAAAGACTCCTGGCATAATCTTCTTTCATCCCGTGTTCTTTCATAAACGGCAAACAATTTTCAATCATTTGTTCCATGCTGATGTCTTCTTGTGTAAATTGGCCGTTATCGTAACAATATATGCAATAATCCTGATTTTTCGACCCGTCTTTTTCGTTTCCAAGCATCTCACTATCTTTTATCGGCATCCCGCAACTTTGACAAAACTTTTCATTCATGCCCATCGCTCCTTGCACTATATTTCGAATTTTATGGACACTGCTCAGAACAAGGTTATCGGTTCGTTCTCGATCTCTTTCTTTTTCGATTTATGTTTTGTTGATTTGCCAACCAGGGATAGGAGCGGTTTCTTTACCCAGACATCCTGGTTGGCTACCCACAGCAAGAAATGCTTTTCGTCATCATTTAATTTGCCAAGGATAGACAACAATTGCCCTCCGAGCCATTTATCCTGCCCCGCCAACCACAATACAAAAAACTTCATATCGTTGGTTATCTCGCCCACCTCGAAATGATTTATGATCGTTAAATAACGCTCTTTTTGGCTTTCCCTGGCTTTTTCAAAAGTACGTTTGAATGCAGACACTTCAACAACCCCTTCACAGAAAAATACTATTCTCTATCCGCAAATGAGTATTTGCTTGACGAAAATGCAAGCAACATGGTATTTTTTTCAAATGTCCTGTTTGTTGTCTCTTTAGCAACCAAGGTTAGCACTATTTTTGTGAAAACCATTGCCAGTTTCATTTCTTTGTCTTTTTTTGATTTCTTGAAAAATTTCTTAATTCCTTTTGGGTTGGTGACGACTTTTCATTTATTTATATTTTCACAATACGGAAATTTGTCCCAACACTTCGCCAATGCTGCCCTGGATCAACAAGTTGCCTCGAAAATCGTTGGACGTTGAATTCCGATTGATGAGAACCAATTTATTGCCATGATAATAATCAATCATTCCGGCGGCAGGATAAACGACCAAAGAAGTTCCGCCGACAATCAAGACATCCGCTTTTGAAATATAGGATACCGCCTTTTGCATTAAATCCCAATTCAAACTTTCTTCATATAAAACCACATCAGGTTTCACCACTCCACCACAAGAACACGTTGGAACGCCGGAGCTCTCCAAAATAAATTTTTCATCAAAAAATGTCTTGCATCGTTCACAATAATTTCTTCGCACTGAACCGTGAAGTTCAATCACGGTCTTACTCCCTGCCAACTGGTGCAACCCATCAATATTTTGCGTAATAACGGCTTTTAATTTTCCCTTCTGTTCAAGTTCCGCCAGCTTATAGTGTGCAGCGTTCGGCTGTGCATTGAGAAAAATCATTTTTTCTCTGTAAAAATCAAAAAATTCGATTGTGTGCTTTGCAAAAAAGGTATGGCTAAGCATAAATTCCGGCGGATACTTGTAGCGTTGATTATACAAGCCATCGACACTCCGAAAATCAGGAATTCCGCTTTCAGTAGAGACTCCAGCTCCACCAAAAAACACAATATTATTACTGTCCGAAATAATTTTTTGTAACTGTTCAATGGTAGTCATTCTTTCCCCTCCCCTAATTACACCACATATCAAATAGTATTGCACGGCCTTTCATCATTTCCTTTACCAATATTAATTTTGCTCTTAACAAATAAATTCCTTGCATGAACAAAATTATCCTTTTCCTTGAAACCGGAACGGGGTTTTGCCGAAGCGTAAACTTCGGCAAAACCCCGCATTATTGATTAAACATAACCCCTGATAAACGCTTATCAATAGATCTGCCTGCAAAAATTCGAGCGATGAACAACAAGATTTTTACATTTGTACTTCCAGCATCACATCACAATCAAACGCTTTCGTACCCGACTCGCAGGGCTTCCATATTTTTAGCTACCGTGGCCGACGGCACCCGTTTGGCAACCGCTTTCTGTATCGTTTCGAAAGACACTGCGCCGGTAACTTTGACAAGCAGTCCCAATGCAATAATGTTAGCGAACAAGTCTCGACCCAGCTTTTCCTTAGACAAACGAGTGATCGGCACCTTGACAATATGTTGCGATCCATGCGGATGTGAAACCAAATCCTCATCAACGATTATAATGCTTTCTGACGTGAGGTCATTACTGTATTTATCCATGGCCTGCTGAGTCATGGCCAGAAAGATTTGCGGATTGACGACTTTCGGGTGATAAATGAACCGATCATCAATCAAAACTTCGGCTTTCGAAGAACCGCCACGCGCTTCCGGTCCATAGGACTGGGATTGTATGGCCTGTTTGCCTTCCATAACAGCCGCTTCCGCCAGTATAATTCCTGCTGTGATCAGCCCCTGTCCCCCTGATCCGGATAATCGAATTTCTTGCATTATTTATCGCCTCCCGCCTGTTTGATGATTTTCGCATATTCAGCGGCATATTCCGGGAAAACATCCGTATGCAGCACGCCGCTAGGCTGCTTTGTCTTTTGTTCTTCTGCCGAAAGTCTGTTATAAGCGGTCAGCGGAATAACCGTTTCACTCATATGCTTCATCATGGCCGTTGCGTTGCCCATTTTGTTGCGTCTGCCGTAAGATGTTGGACATTGAACAAGAGTCTCGATGAATGAAAATCCTTTGTTTTGAATTCCTTGAGCGATCAAATCTACCAGAGGCGCTGCATGATACGCTGTCCCGCGGGCGATATAGGTTGCACCGGCAGTTTTTGCGACATCGCAAGGATTGAACGGCCGATCAAACGTTCCATACGGAGCCGTGGTCGCTTTTTTATCCACCGGGGTCAACGGCGAGGCCTGGCCGCCCGTCATCCCATAAATGTTGTTGTTGAAGAGAACGACTGTCAAGTCTATATTCCGCCTGCAAGCATGGATGAAATGGTTTCCTCCGATGGCCATGCAATCACCATCACCCGTAATAACAATAACGTTCAAGTCCGGATTGGCCAGTTTGATGCCGGTGGCAAATGGCAAAGCCCGTCCATGCGCGGTATGCAGTGTATCAAAATCCATGTAGCCAGATGCCCTTGAAGAACAGCCGATACCAGAAACAATGACAGTTTTGTCTTGATCAAGATCAAGTTTGGCAATCGCTTTGGCAATCGCTTTCATAGCAATACCGTTGCCGCAGCCGGGGCACCAGATATGCGGCAGCCGGTTTGTTCGAAATAAGCTTTCGTAGTCTTTCATTTCTCCACCTCCGCAGCTAGTCTTTCAATGGCCTGCTGAATTTCATCCGGCGTGAATACTTCGGCATTGTATTTCGGCAAGGAAACGACGCGGGCTTGTCCGGCAGCTGCCCGTTCTACTTCGTAAACATATTGCCCATAGTTCATTTCTGGCACAAGGATTTTCCTTACTTTTTTTGCCAAATCACGTATAACTTTGTCTGCAAACGGCCAGATCGTCATCATCCGGATCATACCGACTTTTTGACCGGACTTTCGCGCTGTTTCCACCGCGGCGTAAGCTGTACGGGCTGTTCCGCCAAACGCAACAACGGCAATTTCGGCGTCATCCATAAAAAATTCATCATAATGTGTAATTTCCTCTTGCACTCGCATGATTTTCTCGTGCAGCCGTTTTATGGTCTTTTCCGTTACGGACGGGCTTCCACTGGGGAATCCCGTCTCGTCATGCACCAAACCGGTACAATGAATCCGGAACCCCGTGCCAAAATTTGCCGGATTGGGAACGAGATCGTCCATAGGCTCATAGGCTTTATACCCTTCTGCTTTGGTCTTATCCGGTACCCGCCGCGGATAAACTTGGATTTCATGGGCAGCCGGTAAATCGACCCTTTCCCGCAAGTGACCAACCACCTCGTCCATCAGGATAATGACAGGCGTACGGAAACGTTCCGCGTAGTTGACGGCCTTTACAGCAACATCAAATGCTTCGCGAACCGTCCAAGGCGAAAGGGCGATCATCGGATGGTCACCGTGTGTCCCCCAGCGAGCTTGCATGATATCGGCCTGCGCCGGCGAGGTCGGTTGGCCGGTTGACGGTCCCATCCTTTGGACATTAACAATGACAGCAGGAATTTCTGCAATGGCAGCATAGCCGATCAATTCTTGTTTCAGAGAAAATCCAGGACCAGAAGTTGCTGTAAGTGCTTTTTTTCCGGCTAAAGAAGCACCCAAAATAACGCCAATACCAGCAATTTCATCTTCCATTTGGATAAAGGTTCCGCCGACCTTCGGCAAATTCACCGCCATATATTCCGCAATTTCCGTAGACGGCGTAATCGGATAGCCGCCAAAAAAACGCACGCCGGCAGCGATTGCTCCTTCGGCACAAGCTTCATTCCCCTGCATGAGTTTTACCTCACTCATGATACCGCCTCCTTTCGGATACGAATGGCAAAGTCCGGACATCGCAATTCACACTGTCCACACCCAATACAAGCACCTTGATCAACCACATAAACTTTCCCCATGCTGTTTAATGCCAAGACTTGTTTTGGGCAGAAAGCTACGCACACGTTGCAGCCTTTACAGCGATTTTCCACAATTGTAATCATTGTCAAAACAGTTCCTCCTTTAGGTTTATAATCATTCATTTTTTAGCCCAAACATACAATTCAACGGGTATTTCGACTGTTTTCACCCCTGTAGTTCGCGCATGATGGTGGCTGTTTCCGCAGACAAATCATCACGCTATCTCATTGGCAAAACGTACCCACAGCTTACAAAATACGGTAAATACAACATACGAAAAATATCGTGTTCATGGATACATGACCTATAACAATGCCGTAGCCGGGTATCTCTACCCGGCTACGAACGCAATCTTGCATATATCTCCCGCATGATCACGTTTAACATTTCCTATTTTATTTTTCCGCCTGTAATCCTCAGATTATTTCCTCTGATATTATTATATACTATTATTTTCGTTAATAAAACCTTTACAAGATGTAATAGACAAAACTATTTATTTGATACTTCCAAACTTTCAGCCAAAACGTGTTGCAAATTCCTTTACATACGCCCGCTAAAAGCCCGTTAGCGTTTATTGACATTCATACTTTATAGATGACGACCAAATTAAGTTCCGGAATCCGTTACCCGTCAAGGGTGATGTAGTTAAAGGTACTTTTCACCAATATCAATTTTTCGTATCAGTTTCGCAGGCACCCCATACCACATTGATTGATTTCCTATGTTTTTAACAACAACTGAACCTGCTCCAACCACACTATGTTCTCCAATCGTTATATTATGGATAATCTTCGCTCCTAAACATATGGCTGAAAAATCACCCACCCTCACATTCCCCCCGGTAGTAACACCGGGATGAACACTTACAAAATTGCCCATTATATTATCGTGATCAATTGAAGAATTCGTATTTATTATGCAATGTTTCCCGATTTTCGAATCACTGTTAATTATGCTGCCAGCCATTATTGCTGTTCCTTCTCCAATGACGACCCCCTTAGAAATTAAAGCCGAAGGATGGATAGTTGTAATAAAATTAAAATCGGGCCTTATTTGCAAAACTCGTCGTACAACCTGGCTTCTAACCCAATTATCACCAATTGCGACAATGCCATACTTTATAGCCGCATTACCATTTTTTAATAAAAATGATTTATCTCCTAACACCTTATAGCCAAATACTCTTTTCCCAACAATTTGAAACCTGTCAATTAAACCAACAACATTATAAATACCCTGTTTTTCAATAATATCGAGTATTACTTTAGCCTGTCCGCTGGAGCCAAAGATTACAATGTCCTTTTTCATCATTTATTTCCCCTTCCAGGAGTCGTATTACGCTTGAAAGGATTATGGTTTTATTATATCACCAATTTTATATAATCACACACACTTGTCTCCAACCATAATTTTGCTGCTATGACCTCATTTCTGTTTCCTCTTTTTCCCTATAAATTAATTGCTCTGCAAATGATACGCGCAAGGTTGGCACGCAACCCCTGATTAAGCAAACTGGTTTAATCGATAGCGATGGTGTCAAAAGTTGTATCAAAGAACAAAAAACAGCCTCAGAAACTAAAAAAAGCTTACAAGCTGAAAGCTTGTAAACCCTTGTAGTTACTGATTGGTGCGGTAGACGAGGTTGCCCCCACTAGCTCCTGAGGCTAGCGCGTCTGCCGTTCCGCCACGACCGCATCGACAAATACCATTATACCGAATCCAGGAAAAATGTCAACTAAAAATTTCGAAACAAAAAATTTTAGAACGGATATTGTATCATTTCTCAGCACGATAAATAAAGGATTTTTTATTTTTTTCTAGAAGTTATTGTCAATTAAGTAATTTTAATTCTATTTTCCGAAAGGATATATCTGTGGTATGACTAATAAAAATTATGCCATAAAAATTTCCTTACTATATTTTGCGTTCGGCGTACTCTGGATTTTCTTTTCCGATACTTTGGCAACAGCTTTTTTCGCATCCGATGATTTGACCAGGGTATCCATGTTGAAGGGCTGGTTGTATGTCGGTATAACGTCTTTTCTTATTTATCTCATCAGTAATCGATATATCGGAAAACTGGCAAAAGCAAATAAGCACTTGCAGAACAATTTTGACGAATTGACAGCCATGCACGAAGAATTGATCGCGACAGAAGAAGAACTGCGACAGCAATATGATGAGCTGTCCCGCATTCAATCCCACAACCTGGCCCTATTGCAAGCGATCCCCGACCTCATGTTACGAATGAACGAACAAGGCGTATTTCTGGACTACAAACCATCACCGTATTTTCCCCTGTTCACCGATCCGAAAAATTTTTTAGGAAAAACCATTTTTGAGATTTTCCCGGAAGAATTTGCGCAAAGCACTCTCCAATACATTCAGCAAACCCTCATCAGCGGCGATATCCAACTTTTCGAATATCAATTGTTGCAAGATAACCATATACGTCATTTTGAATCCCGCTTTGCCAAAAGCGGCAACGACGAGATTTTGGCGATTATCCGGGATATCACGGACAGAAAAAGGATGGAACAGGAATTAAAATATTTGGGACACCATGATACACTGACCGGCACCTACAATCGGACTTATTTTGAAGCAGAAACACTAAAAATTGCCGGTCAAACAGGTAAAACCATTGGGATTTTTTCGTGCGACGTCGACGGCCTGAAGCTAATCAACGATACACTTGGCCATCCGGCCGGCGATGAACTGCTGAAAGTTGTGGCCCGAGTACTCACTTCTTGCGCAACTTCTTCCGATATCGTCGCCAGAACGGGCGGGGATGAATTCGCTATTCTCATTGTCGAGCCCAACCAGACGAAAATGCTTAAACTTTCCAGTCAAATTAAAGAAACGGTAGAACTATACAACCTGAACAATCCTCAGCTTCCACTCAGCCTCTCTATTGGCTGGGCCATGGGGTCCACCGATAAAAACATAGATGCAATCACAAAAGAAGCGGATAACAATATGTATCGGGAAAAAATGCATCAATCTTTCAGTTCCCGCAGCGCCATCGTACAAGCAATGATGCAGGCATTAGAAGCCCGCGACTATATTACCGAAGGCCATGCCAACCGTCTGCAGACATTGACGGAAGCAGTCGCCAAGAAACTACAACTTCTGGATCCGGAAATTGCCGACCTGCGTCTGCTGGCAAAATTTCACGACATCGGAAAAGTTGGGATCCCTGATCAGATCTTGTTTAAACCCGACCGGCTCACACAGGATGAATTAATAATCATGCGCCGCCATTGCGAAATTGGCTTTCGGATTGCAAAATCAGCTCCTGATCTTGCCCCCATCGCAGAATTCATCCTCAAGCATCAAGAATGGTGGAACGGAGATGGGTACCCGTTAGGCATTGCCGGCGAAGAAATTCCTTTGTCATGCCGCATTATCGCAATCGCAGATGCTTTTGATGCCATGACCAATTCCCGTCCCTACCGCAAAGCCATGGAAATCCCTGAAGCAATTGCCGAACTGCGCCGCTGTGCAGGAACACAATTCGATCCAAAATTGACCGAGATTTTTATCGCTACACTAACAAGCGATCAATCACTTGCCTCTATCGCGTTTTCTCCCCAATAAACCCATCCATACCGTAAAGAAGGCAGGCTGTTCTGAACAGCCTGCCTTCTTTACGGTATTAGCGTTGTTTGATGAACGCCCATTGCCATGCGTTCCATAGATCGTCATACCCCGTAGGGTTTGGTTGATAGTTCGCAACCGTATTTTTCACCATGTCAATATTGGCCCAAAAGTAAAGCGGTATCACCGGACATTCACTGACAATCAATTCCTGCATCCGCCAATACGCTTGTTTCCGGACTTCCTGGTCAACAACGCTTCTCCCGCGCAGTGTCAACTCGTCAATTTCCGGATTAACCCACCCCGCGATATTACGCCCATCATACCCGTTGCTGGAACTGGGAATTTTTTTTGAATTCCACAAATCATAATTGTCAGGATCAGTCCCCATCGTCAAAGCAAATAGCGCCATATCAAAATTCCGTGATTTTAAAATATCATTCAAAAACGCTTCCCGTTGAACTGCCTTAACTTCCATTTCAACGCCGATTTCTTTCAATTGCTGAACCATCAATCGAGCAACTGCTTCCCGGGCTTTATTGCCGGCCGGAATAGACATGACAAATGCCAAACGCCGCCCATTTTGAACAAAAATAGTATCCTCGCCTAATTTCCATCCCGCTTGTTGAAGCAGTTCTTTTGCCCCCGCCACATCGCGCGCCGGCATCTGCAATGCAGAGTTATACGCCCAGGAAGATGACGGTTGATCCGCCAAAGCTGGTTCCCCCGCCCCTTTTAAAGTGCCGGCAACAAGCGCAGAACGATCAATCCCCATTGCAACCGCTTTTCGAACCCGCACATCTTGAAACAAAGCGGAATTCAGATTAAAAACAGCATGTTCCCACGTTAAATTCGGAGTCATTACCACCTTCATATTCGCTGTCGATCTTACCTGGTCCAGCTGCGCAAACGGAATCCGGCTAAAAATATCAAATTCACCGGTTTTTAATTGGGCTACCAGCAAGGTGGGGTCCGGAACAAATCGGTAGGTAATGCCATCCAAAGCCGGCTTTCCGCGAAAATACTGCGGATACGCTTCCAGTACAATCGCTTCGCCGACATGCCAATCTTTAAGGCGAAACGGCCCGGTTCCAACCGGTTGGCGGTTAAATGGCGCTTTATTGATATCCGGCTCCTTGCTTAATATATGCTGCGGCAATATCGCGGGAAAAAGTGATAACATCCCCGGATAATATTCACGGAAATGAATAACAACAGTATATTTATCCGGAGCCTCAACGGACTGGATTTTGTCGTACCCTTCCCTGTTTTTTATATTCACCTTGGTATCCATGATCATCCGCCAGGTAAACCTTACGTCGTCAGCCGTCAATGGAGTTCCGTCATGCCAAGTCACATTGTTCCGCAAATGATAGGTAAGTGTCAACCCATTCGCACTTATACCGCCATTTTGCCGGTTAGGCGCCTCTGCCGCCAAATCCGGAATCCACTCGCCCTTATTGTTGGTTTTCAACAAGCCACTGAAGATCAAACTGCTCACTTCCGCTACGGTTACCAAGTCAGACATCAACGGATTCAAAGTATCCGGTTCATACAAAGTACCATAAGTAAGCTGCCCTCCTGCCTGCAAGTCAACTTTTTGTTGAACGCCGGGACCGGTCATTTTAGAACAGCCTGTCAACAAAACGAGTACGAGCAGAAGCACTATGCTCGCGCTAAAGTTGCTTTTTGACAACGATATTCCTCCTAACGTCCATATAACTCTTGGTACCGTTTTTTATTGGCCAAAACACGGATAACGTACTCCCGGGTTTCATTAAACGGTATCTGCTCAATCATGGTAAAATCACTTTTCCAACCATACTGCGACATCCATTGACGAACATTGCCCCTACCGCCGTTATAAGCGGCTAAGGCTAAAATTTCGTTGTTCGCAAACTCTTTTTTCACAGAAGCAAAATACCAGGTTCCAAAGCGGATGCTGACTTCAGGGTCATCCAAATCATTGAACCGAAACTTGTCCTCACGAAGTTGATCTGCTACCCAGTCCGCTGTTTTTGGCATCATTTGCATGACTCCACGCGCTCCGGTAGGAGATTGTGCCGTTGCCTTGAATTTACTTTCCGTATAAATTAAACCTGCCACCAAATAAGGATCTAAATTATGTTTCTCCGCATACCGAAATACAGTAGTTTGATACGGAAACGGATATAAAAAATTTTTCTGAAACCAGTCGCTGCTGTATATGGTATGACCGAATACAATCAACGCACATAGTCCAATGATCAGTGTTTTGACACTGTGCAAATTCGATCACTCCGTCGTTTTCTTATTTTCAATACATTCGTTCGCAAAACTTACACGTTCTTATTCTTCTATTTTTACCAATTCACAAACCCGCTTCCATTCGGTTTCTACCTGACATGCCGTTGCAGTCAAGTCTCCTTCGTTGTTGATGATAATGGTCGTATAACGAAGCTTGTCACGAAGCGGCATCTGCGATTGTATTCTTGCTTTCGCTTCCTCTACTGTTAACTGATCGCGCTTTTGCAGCCGTTTCAATTGCAGCGGTTCATTTACATAAACAACCCATACTTCATTTACTAAATCGGAAAAACCAGCCTCAATGAGCAAAGGAACATCCAACACAACAATTTTCCGGCCCGTTTTTCCGATGTCCCGAATGGCCTCCCGCATTTTGCTGAGGATTTTATCATGCGTAATCCTATTTAACACATCCCGGTCGGAAGGAGAATTGAACACAATAGTGCCTAAGCGTTTCCGATTCAAATGTCCATTCGCCAATACTATATCTTTGCCGAAATAATCGACAATTTCTTGCCATGCAGGCTGGCCCGGTTCAACAATTTCCCTGGCAAGTTGATCCGCATCAATTATGCAGGCTCCTAGTTTTCGCAAAATATTGCTAACAGCGCTTTTTCCACTGGCAATCCCACCAGTAAGCCCAACCACATACATACCTTTACCGCCTGCCTTTGTTGTCAATTTTCGGCTCACATTGCTGCGGTTGACATGATGGACAATAATGTGTACCCCGCCCTGCCACTTCTGTCTTCGAAATGAAACATCCACAACGAAAGCACGGCTGGTTTTTTCGTCCATATACATGCAAATGGTGTTGATGACTGCCGCTTTGTCCGCTGCTGTTTCGATAATCACGGAAGGTAGTTCCGCCATGCTGTATGCCTTCGAAAATAACATGGTTGATTTGGTTATACAATCGTTCAATGTCTTCTTCCGACAACGAATTGCCGGGGCGGGAAGGATGAATCCCCGCCAAGTGCAGACTTTCATCCACATAAATATTACCCAGGCCGCCAATCAATTTCTGATTCAACAACAACCCCTTGACGGTTCCCCGGTATTTAGACAAAACCGAACGCAAATATCGTGAAGTAAATTCAGCCGACAGCGGTTCAGGACCCAGGGAGGCCAAGCCGCCAATCCTCCATACTTCATCCGCTTTCAGCAAATATAACGTTCCCAACGTACGTGTATCGGCATACAATAATGCGGTATCATCCGTAAAGCTAAAAACAATACGGGTATAGGTATCCTGTTTCATGCCAGGCGTTGCATAGATCAAGCGCCCGGTCATCCGCAAATGGACAACCAGCAACAAATCCCCATTTAAGCGGAATAGCAGATATTTCCCGCGCCGTTCTACCGCCGTTATAGTTTGCCCCATTACCATTTGCTGAAAAACTTCCGGCAAAGGCCATTTAATCAGTCGCGGCAGCCGCACATCAACAGATTGGATTGTCTTTCCGACGACCAACTCGGCCAGTGCCTGTCGAATAATCTCCACTTCCGGCATTTCCGGCATAGGATTCCCTCCGTTATTTCGTTTCCGCCCAGTTTTTTCCCATTTTCACATCTACAGTCAGTTTCACATCCAACGCAACTGCGTTCTCCATTGCTTGCCGAACCAGGGTCGCAGCAATTTCTTCTTCCCCTTGCGCCACTTCCAGCACCAATTCATCGTGAACCTGCAACAACACACGGCTTTTTATTTGGTTCGCGGCCAAGGCCCGGGAAACATCAATCATCGCTTTTTTGATAATATCGGCAGCCGATCCCTGCACCGGCGTATTCATTGCCGTCCGTTCCGCAAACGATCGTTGGCTAAAATTACTGCTGTGAATATCTGGCAAATACCGCCGGCGACCGAATAAAGTCGTCACATAACCCAATCGACGGGCTTCGGCCACCATCCGGTCCATATATTCTTTGACGCCGCCATAACGGGAAAAATAGAGGTCAATGTACTGCCCAGCTTCTTTACGGCTTACACCGGTATTGCGGGCAAGACCATAATCGCTAATCCCATAAATAATGCCAAAATTCACTGCTTTTGCCCGTGAGCGCATCTCCGGCGTCACTTCTGCCAGCGGTACGCCAAATACTTCCGAAGCAGTGCGGGCATGAATATCCTGGTTATTGCGGAAAGCATCCAGTAACCCTGGGTCGGCAGACAGATGCGCCAAAATTCGCAACTCAATTTGCGAATAATCAGCCGCCATCATATATTTCCACTGGTCTCCCGGTATAAACAACTCCCGGATTCTACGGCCAATTTCCGTCCGCACCGGGATATTTTGCAAATTAGGTTCGGAACTGCTCAGTCGGCCTGTCGTAGTAACCGCCTGATTAAAACTGGTGTGAATACGTCCGCTATGCGGATTGATCAAACTGGGCATTGTATCCAAATAAGTAGATTTTAATTTAATTAACAGCCGGTATTCTTGCAATTGGTCAATCAGCGGATGCAGTCCGGCCAGTTTATCCAAAACTTCAGCATCGGTAGAATAACCGGTTTTTGTTTTCTTTATGACCGGTAAGTTCAATTTATCAAACAGGATTGACCCCAATTGTTTCGGTGAATTGACATTGAATTCTTCGCCGGCAAGCTGATAAATATTGTGCAACAGCGCATCTACCTGTATGGATAAATCCGTTGTCATTGTTTTCAAACGTTCTATATCAACCCGAATACCCGCCAATTCCATGCTGGAAAGAACGGATGCAAGCGGCAATTCCACCTCATAGTATAACTTATCCAGTCCGTCATCAGCAAGTTTGGCGGCAAAAACCGGATGCAGAGAACAAATAGTTCCCACCTGGGCCGCAAGGTCATTCCCTTTGTCTTTGCCAAAATCGGCCGCCGAAACAGTTCCAACTAAATACTGACCGGCTAATTCCGCCAATGAATAACTGGCGGCAGCGGAATTCAGCAGATACGCAGCAAGCAAAATATCAAAAAGCGGTCCACCCGCTTCAATTCCGGAGGAACGGCAAACATTGAATAAATTTTTTGTATCATAGGTTATTTTTTGAATACTTTCATCAGCCAATAACGCAGCAATTTCCCGCCATCCTTTAGACTTGGTTTCGATCAATAAAATTTCCCCGCCAACAGATACAGCCAGTCCTTCCAAACGGCTGTCGGGCATACGGCCGCTTACAACTGGTAAAAAGATCATGGAACCGGCAGCACGGATTAATTTGACAGCATCCTGCGATTCGTTTTCAGCATCCAGGATGCGTACTGTTTGTTTTATAGCAGGCTCTAGCGGCGAACCGCTCTTTTCCATTTTTTCACCGGCAAGCTCTGGCAGATTGGCTAACAATCTGCGAAACTGGAATTTCGTAAAAACTTCATGAACCTTGTCATAATCCGGATGAACCTGAAAATCTTCCCACTGAAACGGAAGTGGCATGTCACAAATAATGGTTGCTAATTTTTTCGACAAGCGGGCCAGTTCGGCATGCTTACGCAAGTTTTCCCGCAGTTTTTCACCCGAAACAGCATCAATCTGATCCAAGATATTTTCCACAGTGCCAAATTCGGTAAGCAGCTTAACAGCCGTCTTTTCGCCAACTCCCGGTACCCCCGGGATATTATCCGATTTATCGCCTGTGAGGCCTTTTAAATCTACAACTGTTTCGGGTTCAATACCATATTTCGTTTTCACGGCCTGGCTATCCATTTCATCCATTTCCGTGATTCCCTTTTTGGTCAACATGACTTTTGTATGCGGACCAATAAGCTGCAACACATCACGATCACCGGTTACAATCACTGCGTCGTATCCATCTGCCACTGCCTTGGCGGCAAGTGTGCCGATAATATCATCACCTTCGTAGCCGTCTTGGGCGAGTGTTTTAATCCCAAAAGCGTCCAAAATTTCCTGGACCAGCGGAAATTGTTCGGTCAGTTCCGACGGCGTACTTGGTCGGTGCATTTTATATGCTTCATACAAGCCATTACGGAAAGTTACCTTCCCTTTATCAAAAGCAACGGCAACGGCACCCGGCTTTCGTTCGGCCAATAGCTTTAACAGCATGGTCGTAAATCCATAAACGGCGTTTGTATGCCTTCCCGCAGCTGTCATGCTAATCGGCAACGCATAGAAAGCCCGGTGGACCAGGCTGCTGCCATCAATTATTATTATTTCACGCGACATAAACACACCACCTCATTCGACTCTCCTTACTGATTGTAACCTATTTGCCAGCCAGATGCAAAAACCTCTTAGCCATTTTTCCTTCCATCCGCCAATAACCAAAAAAGCCGTGTAGAAATTGCTAATTTCCACACGGCTTCATTAAATAATCGTATCCATTTCTATTTGTGCCACTTGTGGCGAATTTTTGTCCGTTGATGTGGTTTAAACGGTTTATTGAAATGTCCTTTGAAGAGCACCCAAAGAATGATTACCAATAAGATAAGATTTCCTAGCCCCGCGGAAATTAGCCCTATATCCACAAGAATATTGATAACGGTTAACCCTGCAAGAAATTTCATTGATTTCATTGTGTCCACAAAAGGATACCGCTGCAATAAAAGATAGCAAACCCCCAGAATAACCAAGTCAATTACTACCCATACCACCGCTTCATTCGAAATTGCATATTTTAGCATCCCGCCCACAAGCAATGCGCCCAAAATCTCCAACCAAATCCGATTCATCTTTAAAACCCGCCCTTCACATCATATTTTTACATAAAACCCATCTGATGCAAAATCGTTTTAATCTAAGCTGCTTTATCACTATCTACAAATCGATACCACTAACATGATGCGATTTCATTTTGTCCGATTGCTTGCAGTTATTTGTTTTTTCGATCGCTATTTATTGTATATATTCTTTATACGAATTGCAGATTCCTGTATATACACAACTAGATTAACGACCTTCTCTTATATAAATTTACATACAAAAAACCCGAAGACTATTCATCTTCGGGAATATTTTGATTGTTGAGTCTGCTGCGTCTGCCAATTCCGCCACTTCGGCATGTTTTGCGGCGTCGGGGAACAATTGATATATTACCATTCAATTGGATAGTTGTCAAGCGATTGAATATATTTTCCTCAAATTTTATTCTTTACCCGATGATCGTCATGATTTCGTCAAGTGGTTTGCGTGGCGGATTCCCGCCGGAAGTCTTTGCCGGAACCCCCAAAGGAGTTGCCGCCACAAGATGATAGCCTGGTTTTTCAAAACCCAGATACGCCGAAATTTCACGACCGGCATAAGTAAGCCCTGTCATCCAACAAGTTCCATATCCCATTGCCGTAGCTGCTAAAAGCAAATTTTCCATGGCCGCAGCAGCATTTTGCACAGAAGGATTGGGTATGTTCAAAAAATCAAGCTCATCTGATGATATAATTCCGTCTTTTTCTAATTCGCTGGCTAGAGAAGGATAAGGGCCCGCATAAACCAATATGATAACCGGAGCATTTCTAAAAACAGTGTGATAACGCGTCGCATAATTAATAAATTTCTGACCTTGCTCCTTCTCCGCATAGAAAGTTGCCATCTGATGAATTTTTCGAACAACAATTTCTGCCAATTCGGCAATTTTTGCAGGGTTAGTAACAACAACAAAATGCCATGTTTGTGAATTTTTCCCTGACGGTGCCATTGTAGCGGCCTTAATGATTTCCCGCAAATTTTCTGTGGGAATTTTTTCATCGGTAAATTGGCGTATACTACGCCGATTATAAATAAAATCCAGTTTTCCCATGCCATATCCTCCTTCAGTTGAAACATAGCTTAAAATCCATATGCCTATAAGTAATTTCAAAAACAGAGATCCATCTTTATCTTTTTCGTTACGGGCTCAAAAATTCCTGTACGTAATAACAATATCTAGTTCTCCATTGTGATGCAGGATTTTCACACAGTAATGAACAATATTCAAACAGAGACTATTTATTGTTTTATACTTAAGTAAAGGAATTTACTCTTCATGCCTGAAATCTTGCTAAATAACCAGCGATTTTCTTATCAAATTCGTCGAATTCCCCGCAAAAAAACCATAACTTTAAAACTTCTTACGGCAACAGAGCTTGAAATCTGCGCTCCAGCCCGCATAAAAACAACGGAGCTGCATGAATTATTGCAAAAAAACCAAAATTGGATCTTGAAGAAATCAGCGCAACGGAACGCTATTGACGAGAACCCAGTGAATGCATCTTTAGCATCAGGAACGCAATTGCTGTTCCAAGGCAGGTTGCATCTTCTGCAGATAATGGAAAAAGATACGAAACGGCCGGAAATTTTTTTGACGCCAAACAAACTATCGCTCTGCCTGCCTTCCCACAAAATCGAGCACGCTTACACGTTAGCGCAGGAAGTGCTTCGCAAGTGGTATATAGAAAATGCCAGCCGCCAATTTACCGAAAAAACTACTTTTTGGGCCGGAAGACTCAACGTCCGACCTGTTAAAATCAGCATCCGCGACCAAAAATCCCGCTGGGGCAGTTGCTCGTCACGAGGGAATATCAATTACAACTGGCGCATCGTGATGGCCCCGCCAGAAATTATGGATTACCTGGTAGTTCACGAACTATGTCACATGCGGGTTGCCAATCATTCGTCACTTTTTTGGGAATTGGTTGCGCAATTTATCCCTGAATACAAACAACACCGCAACTGGTTGAAAGAGAACGGCAATTTATTAACCCGACTTTTTTAGAGGTTTAGTATTTAAACAACAGCTTTCTGGGTTATATCTTAATCATACATTTAGGGGGATTTAATATGAACCATTTGTTCACTCCAACAACCATTGGCAACTTTACAGTCAAAAACCGGTTTGTCCGCTCAGCCACTCAAGATTATTGGGGCAATGAAGACGGAAGCATCTCGGAAACGGAATTGCAGCTTTATAACCAGTTAGCGCAAAACGACGTAGGCCTTATTATTTCGGCGCACTCTTATGTCCAGCATCCGCTCGGCAAAGCCAGTCTGCGGCAAAACGGCATTTACGACGACCGGTTTATTGACGGCTACAAAAAAGTTACCGAAACCGTCCATCGCCATGGCGCAAAATTCATACTGCAAATATCCCATGCCGGGCGACAAACGACCTTGGATTTAATCGACAATTTAACACCAGTTGCCCCCAGCGCGGTAACAAATGCAGTGACAGGAATTACTCCGCGTGAATTAACGGAGGCAGAAATTCAGCAATTGATCTCAGACTATGCTGCTGCCATGCGCAGGGCAAAAGATGCCAATTGCGACGGTGTCCAGTTGCATATTGCCCACGGTTACCTTCTGGCACAATTTCTTTCCCCCTATACCAACAGGCGCGCCGACCATTGGGGCGGAACGATCGAAAACCGCACCCGAATTATCCGCGAAATCATCACCGCAGGCCGTAAACAAGTTGGCGACCAGTTTCCCATTTTGGCAAAACTAAATTCTACCGACGGGCTCAGCGGTTCAGGACACCTCACACCGGACGACGTTCTATACACCGCTAAACTATTAGAAAAGTACGGCATTGCCGCAATTGAAGTCAGCGGCGGCATGCATGAAGCAAAGGGGGTTATGGCCCAGCCTGGCGTCAATTCGCCGGAAAAAGAAGCCTATTTTGCCAAAGCAGCTGAACTGTTGAAACAAACAGTTTCCATACCAATTATTTTAGTTGGCGGGTTACGGTCTGCGCAAATCATGGAAAATATCATCGTCAATGGTGTTGCCGATATGGTTTCGCTCAGCCGGCCGTTTATCAAAGAACCGGATTTAGTGACACGGCTGCAACAGGGAGCAAAAAAAGCCGACTGCATTTCCTGCAATGCTTGTTTCAAACACGAAGGCCTGCGTTGCTATTATAAAGGAGGAACTCCCTCTTAAGCAGCTTCTGCCAATATCCTGTTTGAGTTCTGATAGGATAATCAAAGTATTATTGACATAATTTTATGCTTAGTAACAAAATAAAGGCTGTTCAAAAAGGTTAAGATGCTAGGAACGACGAGGCTTGCGACGCGCCGCGTACTAAAACGTACGCTGGTTAGAAAACCCGACTTTTGCCGAGCTTTGATAACGACGTCAAAAGTCGTTGGTTGCACTTATGTCCATCAGATAAAATTAATCCCATCTGATGGACCAAACAAACGTAGTCGTGATTGCGCAACTCTTGGCGCTTTAGCGCCTTAGAGTTGGCGGCATACTCCTTGCGGGTGCAACGCAGATTGGCCTTTTTCAACCGCCTGAGGATAGAATAAATGCCTTGGCGTAACGCCAAGGCATTTATTCTATCCTTGATCCGATCCGGCGAACGACAATCCCGGCCACAAAGCCGCCACAAAGCGAAGTGACCAGTTGCGGCCAACTCATAATAAACAATAACCCCGAAGCTACCGGCGCAGGCAAGGCAATCCAGGTCAACATCCAAGCAAAACAGGCATATAAAACAGCCATTTTACCAACACCAGCTGTTATAATCGCCAGCCAGCGCCGCCAGCGAAACACAGCGAGGAACAGCAATACATAGGCCACGTTGCCGGCCAGCACCGGTACAATAAATACCGGCAGCGGCAACAACTGCTGCATGTACGCGACAATCGGTGCCATAACGGAAATCGCTAACGCGGAGCGTACGCCAATCGCCTCTGCGGCAATCAACAGACAGGCATTGACCAAAGTTCCAATTAATAGCGTCGACATAAAAACAGGCAGGGGAATAACCAAGCGCAGTGATTGAAACAGCAGCGTAAGCGCCAATAGCAACGCCGTTCTGGTTAAAACATGGCAACGGGCGTTCATCATGGTGTCCACCGCCTTCCGAACAATTTGTTTTTTGCTTTAACATCCATTATAATTATCAATGGTATCTCCTTACTTAGTCAATGAATCCACCAAAACGTTTATTGCAACAACAGCCGGAAACAAGATCGATCCGGCAACAAAGGAGTAGTTATGGCCGGACAACGAATTACGGCGGTTGAATATATTCGTGGAGTTGCCATGCTCGGTGTAGTGGGAATACACACCGGCGCCTGCACCCTAACCAATCCGAATGTCAATCTGCATCTCTTTGCCCTACTGGAAATTGTATCCCGCTTCAGCGTCCCTATCTTTTTCTTTGTATCCGCTTTTGGCTTGTTTCGCAGCCATCCGTTGGAACGGGAACTAAATTATGGACAATTTATGCTGCGCCGTTTTCGCACAGTTTTGTTTCCTTATCTGACTTGGTCCATTATATATATGCTGCACTATTCCCTGCTTTATCACGATTTTTCGATCTGGAAGCCAATTCTTGTCTATAAGTACTTTCTTTTTGGTTTGGCTTCTTACCAATTGTACTTTTTAGTCATTCTACTGTGGTTTTACGCACTTTTCCCAGTATGGCGCTGGATGGCGCGCGCTATCATTCGCAATCCCGCTCCACTGCTGGGAATCTTGCTGCTTCTGCAAATCGTTTTTAATTATTATTCCTGTTATATTCTCCGCCCCTCCGCGTTCAGTAACCGCTATCTGGCAATTTTAGTCGAATACCGATTGAGCTATTGGGTGGTTCATTATCTCTTTATCTTCATGCTGGGTGCGGTCTGTGCGGCGCGTTTCACCGCTTTCATCCGGTTTACAGAACAATTCCGGACTGCGATCTATTGTTTTTTTGCCAGCACCTTGGCTGGCATGCTGGCATTTTATTATTACTTGATTACTATTTGTCAATACGGACCGGAAGAAGCAGTCAATATCGCCCAACAACTGAGTCCGATTGGAGTGTTATATACCCTGGCGGCTTGTTTATTTCTTTTCACCTTCTTCCGGCAGGCTGCTATTTCTAAACCAATTACATCCGCTTTATCCTTGCTTTCCGAACATTCCTATCCTGTATACCTGTTCCACCCGTTTTTAATCCACTATTTAATGAAAGCCGTAACAGCCGGCGGCTTCATGATGACAACCACTGTTACGGCATTATTTTATCTATTGATTGTTACCGGCAGTCTGGTATTTGCGATCGCGCTTAAACAACTTTCCTATCCACTGCCCTTTCTTGGCCTCTTATTATCCGGCAAGACAGTTACCCGTAAAACAAACGCGTAATCGCCATATATACTTTCTGCGGGACCGAAAAAAGCCTGGAAAACCCAGGCTTTTTTTATGCAAGAAATTTCAACCTTTGCCGGTCCTGTTCGGAAAGGCGCAGGGGCACCAACAACTCCCTTTCGGTGTTTTTACTATGGCGGTCTGGTTTGCATTTGGTTTGCCGCCAATAGTAATACAAAAGCTGGCAATATCGTTGTGCTTGCTTACGTGTAAAACAAGCCGGCGAGTAATTCAACCAAGTGTTCCGAACCTCAGCTAAGATTTCATCAGGCGTGCTGATTAAATCTTGTTGCGCGCCCAAGTTTAACAAGATCAAAGTCTCGTTAATAATAACCAGCAACGCTTGCTGGCGGTATGAATCGCCATACCCTTCACCGCCAAATTTCAATTCATTCCCCAGCAAAATCCTTCCACTTTCCAAAAGAGGGTACAATACAGGAAATGCCTTTGTGATTCCTCGCGTCTGAATAATTCGGGCTGGTATCTGTCCGGCAGCGCTAACCGCTAAAATCCACAGCGGTAAATTTTGTTTTTTTACAGCCGCATCCAACCCGGAAAACATCATCATTGGAGCTAAAACATTTCCGGGATTCAACGAAGCAATCCCAGCAAACCGCAACCACTCTTGCAAGAAAGAAATACTCTTTTCCACCGGCAAATTCCGATCACTAATGAACCGGATAAAAAAGTCGGTCACAACTTCCAACCCCTGTTCATCTTCTTTGGCCACAATAGCGTGCAGCCAAACCGAAAAAATCTCAGTTAACTCTATCGGCGCTTCAAAGCCATTTTTCGTTACCGCCCACTCGGTTAGTCGCATAACAATTTCCCGGAATAATCCAATGTCATGACGATTCAGCGCCAGTACGCCAATTTCTTTCAAACCCTGCAAACAAACCTGTACCACTTCTGCCGATATATTTTTTTTCCGCAATAAAAGAATGGTGAAGATACCATCCGTCGCCTTCGCCGCAATAAAATTTTCTTTTTCCTTTAAAGCCGCTATTCCAACGGCGATAAACAAACGGCTAAGTTCCTGCAAATCAATGATATTGCTTCGCGCCGGCAGCATACAAAGAATATCAACAACCTGCGAAACATTATTCGCCTGACCGCAGCGAAGCCCTTCCAACGCCAGCCATTTCAAGTTTTCTGGTTCTTCATGGCGCAGCCAACCGGCAGAAACACAGTTTTTGAGTAACGAGATGCCTTGGCTGGCCTCGGTTTCATTCTTATTTACAAACGCCTTCCTGATGATAGAATAGATGGGGAGCAACAAAGATGCTGCTTCTTTAGGCGCCAACGGTGGTTCCCTATCGGCCAAATTAGCTGTTTTTTTCGTCAAATGACAAAGCTGTCGGGCCGGATTACGACGGCGATAACAACGTAAAGCCGTCGTAGTCAAAAGAACTCCGGCAATTGCAGCGCCCCCTGCTTCCAATATCATACAAGCGCCTCCCTGTAAGAAAAATGAATGTAGACTTACTTCAGATAGAATTGTCTGCACTCAGAGGGTGCCTGTGCCCTTTGGGTAAAACTCCATCTGAAGTGCCTGTGCCCTACGGGCATAGTCGAATTTACTTCCGAGCTACAGCCTGTTAAACCCCCGACCTAAAAGGGCGAGGTTTTACAGGCTGTGTGAGGATCAGCGGACATTAATTTCTCCCCTATAGACCAATCCGCGTGCCGCGTCAACCGTACAGATACTCTCATTCGTCAACGTTGTTGTGGCATGGTCCACACCCACAATAACCGGTATACCATAACTAATGCCAACAATTGCCGCATTGGAAGTAAACCCGCCTTCTTCCGCGACAATCGCCGAAGCCTTCGAAGCATAAGGAGCAATTTCATCATCCACACTCGATATGACCAAAATATCCCCCGCAGTAAACTTCTGCAAATCACTGGCCGAACGCACTACGCACAATTTCCCGGTGACGGCCTTCTGGCCGATTCCCACTCCGCGCATTAGGATACGTCCGACAACATGCACCCTGATCATATTGGTTGTCCCTGACGTGCCGGCCGGTACTCCCGCAGTAATGACCACCAAATCACCATCTTTTATGATACCGCTGTTCAAAGCCCGCTGGATCGAATCATTTACCATTTCGTCCGAATTGTCCGCACTCGTCCCTTGCAGCGGATAAACGCCCCATAAAAGCAGCATTTGCCTGACGATTTTTGCATACGGTGTAATAGCCACGATTGGCGACTGGGAACGATATTTGGAAACCATCCGCGCGGTATAGCCGCTCTCGGTTACAGAAATCACCGCTGCAGCTTCGAGCTGGTCCGCAATTTGAACCGTTGCATGGCTGATGGCGTCCGTACTCGTTGTCTTGGTATGAGTACTGCGATAGGAAGGCAAATCTTCATAACGCAGCGCCGCTTCCGTTCGGGCCGCAATTTTGGACATCATAGCAACGGCTTCCACCGGATAACGGCCGGATGCAGTTTCCCCGCTTAACATAATGGCATCCGTGCCGTCTAAAATCGCATTCGCCACATCACTGGCTTCCGCTCTTGTCGGCCGCGGATTAGTCACCATCGACTCCAACATCTGTGTAGCGGTAATCACCGGCTTGCCTGCCAAGTTGCATTTTTCAATCAACATTTTTTGGACCAGCGGCACTTCTTCCGGCGGAATCTCAACCCCCAGGTCACCCCTTGCTACCATCAGGCCATCCGCTACGGTCAAGATTTCCTCAATATTTTGGACGCCTTCCGCATTTTCAATTTTAGGAATAATCAACATGGATGCCCCTGCATCTTCCAAAACCTTCCGGATTGCCAATACATCAGCAGCCCGCTGCACAAAGGAGGCCGCAATCATATCCATGTCCTGTTTAACGCCAAATAAAATATCGGCAACATCCTGTTCCGACAGCGGCGGTAAATTAAGCGCAACCCCCGGCACAGCAACCCGTTTCCGGTCGCTGATTTCCCCATTATTGAGAACAGTCGTA
>JAGFXW010000314.1 GCA_017861495.1 Bacillota bacterium | reverse complement strand
AACCAAATTGAATATCGGCTTAACAAAAAAATATGACATGAAAAACACGGTAGTCAGCCTGTTGAATAACAATTTGAACCTTACAAGCACAGCAAAGAGCCTTTATATACACCGCAATACCTTACTGTTTCGTTTAAAAAAACTCACAGAAGAGACTGGACTGGATCCATGCCGTTTCATCAACCATGCCTTTTTATGCAAAATACTCTTCGAAGATTAGGAAATAAAAGTCACCCGTTTAAAACGAAAAGTTTTAAACGGGTGACTTCTATTTCCCATGCTGACAGGATTAAATTTGATGGCGGACAAATTGCAGATGTTTCACCATTGCATCGCGCGCTTGCTTGGCATTGCCGCTAATAATACTTTCATAAATCGCTATATGCTGTTCCAACAGCATCCTGGAATTTTCGGGTTCGGCAATAATGCGAAAATGCATGCTGCCAATGTGGTATCTGACAACATCATGGATGGAAGAATACAAGTAATAAAGCAACTTATTGTGGCTCGCTTTAGCGATTAAAGCATGAAAATCTTTATCAACTTCTGCCAATCTGGATCCTTCTTGCAACGTTTTTAACTGCTCGATATATTCCGTAAAAGTTGCTTTCTCCTCTTCATTCATCCTTTCAGCGGCCAAACCGCAGCATTGAATTTCCAGCATAGATCGCACTTCACTCAATTCGATAGGATTGTCTTCCAGCGCATAAATGAGAGAAAGGGGCTCAAACAGTTTTTCCTCGGGAAAAGAATCAGCAACAAAAGTGCCACGGCCATGATAACTAACAAGAAGGCCCATCATCTCCAAGGAACGCAATGCCTCACGTACCACGGAACGGCTTACGCCCAATTGACTGGACAATTCTCGTTCTGATGGCAATTTATCTCCTTTAATCAGTTTTTTATCGTAAATCATTTGTTTGATTTGATCAATCACTAATTTGTATATTTTGGAGGTAACAATTTGCTGAAATTCCACGTTATTATCCCTTTCCCAGTCTGCCTTTTGCACATGAAACCTCGTATGTTAAGCAACGGCTAGTTATTTTTAGTCTTATTTCCTATTTACTATTTTACTATCATCACTTCGTTAACCGCAGGGTTAATTCCTACATAACCATACCATGAAAATCCATATTGTCAATATCCATGGCATCTATCTGCGTCCAAAGTTACAAGTTTTCTAGTCGCCGGCTCACATAATTTGCAGGTAATTACCCTTTCACAATCACAGATACACCATCAGGAATAACCGTTATCTTCACATCGTTCCCTACCAGCTGTTCTGCCATGGCCAGAGCTTCTTCCAAAGAAGCGGCAGCGCGCATATGCATCTTTTCAATGAGTTTATGATCACATTGATCACTAACAATAATGACTTCGTGCTTGAGCTGGATACGCGCCAATATTTGGGCTTCCCATTGATCCGCAATGGTGGAACATGCATCAATCGCCATAATCTTGTCCAAAATTTCTTGCGGACCACTCGCATTGGCAAACCAATCATAAAAAGCTTCGCCGCCATGTCCGTCGTTACAGGCAGAACAAATAATGATGACTCCGCCTTTTTTACACGTCGCTTCTGCCGCAGACATGCCTTTTACGGTTTGATAGATATTCTGATCCAGCGGATAGCCGCCATTCGAAGTAATGACGATATCGGCAGGTTTTGCGTCGACCGTTGCTAATTCACTCACAAACGCGCAGCCTTCTTCATGCGCTTTTACCAAATCGCCCGCAAAAGCTTTTATTACTTTTTTATCGGCATCAATCACAACATTGACAATAAAGGCCAATTTAGCCTGCTTGGCAGCGCTAAGCATATCGATGTGAATCGGATTATCCTCCAAAATCCCTGCTCTGGCATTTTTTGACGCAATAAATTTAGAACAGTGGTTCGCAAGGACGGTAACTTCGCTAACGACACCCGGCAAAACACTTTTACGTCCGCCGGAAAAGCCAGCAAAAAAATGAGGCTCAATAAACCCTTCGGAAATTAGAAGATCGGCTTCCACAGCCACTTTATTGAGCAAAATATCCCCGCCGGACGGTAATTTCCCGATATTGACCATTTCCTCTTGTTTGCGGGAATCATGCATAACGATGTTTTCTTCGTTAACAATTTTTTCACCAAATTTATCAATCAGCTCTTCTTTGGTAGTAGCCCGGTGAAACCCTGTGGCAATCAACAGCGTAATGTTGGCATCAGGGTTTGTTGACCGTATTTCCTCCAATACCACCGGCATAATAATTTTACTCGGCACTGGCCTGGTATGATCGCTGCAGATAATGACAATATTTTTTTTGTCTTTGGCTAACTCGCTCAGCCTTGAAGAATGAATCGGATGAGCTAATGCGCCGCGCACTAAATCGGTCTCACCAGCTTCCGGAACATAGTCATGAGCTTTTGAAGTTAAAACCCCAAATAAACGCTCCTCCGGCAGTTCAAGTTTTATCATCCGTTTGGCATAAGGTATTTTTACAGTTGCCACTTGTCATTCCTCCCTTAAGAAGCTTTACTCTTTTTTGCGGTGCCTGCAGCTCCAGCCTGATAGGATTTGTCCAGCAACTGGATGACATGGTTGACATCTTGCGGCAGTTTATACCGTTCCAACCCATCAATAATGTGCATCCTGCACATGCCACAGCTTGTCGCGACAATATCCGCATTGGTAGCGGCAATATTTTCGATCTTGCGGTTGTTAATCTTCAGGGCAACGTCATAATGGGCGACACTGAAGGATCCGCCTGCTCCGCAACACCGGTCGGAGTCTTTCATTTCTACGAATTTCAGCCCGGGAATGGATTGTAAAATCTCACGGGGCTGTGATGTGACTTTGATTCCTCTGACCATGTGGCAAGGGTCATGCATGGTTACTGTAACGTTCACTTCACCCAGTTTGGATTTATCAAACTTTACT
>JAGFXW010000313.1 GCA_017861495.1 Bacillota bacterium | reverse complement strand
AGCCTTGAAACTCATCTAACCCCGGCAACCCAATATAATTTTCATAGGGGTTCGGGTTTACTGTGAAAGGATAAATATAATGCGCTTCATCGACCATGAATTTCTTGCCAATAGAAGTGGCATCAATTTCCTGACTCTTCTCATTGGAGTTGCGAAGAGGGGATAATATATCCTGTACTTCTACATTGACCTCATCATACTTGTTGAAGCCTTGTCCAATTTGTACAACGCCGGTTAGGCCAAGGGTTTGTCCTCCAAATGCAAAAGTAGCCCCAAAATTCATAATATCCACACACGAAAATAATCGTTTTAATACAATCGTCGAATCCTTGGACACGCTTTCACCAAATAATTGATGGTACCGCTCCTGTAAATCCCGGGGCTGCAGTTTTTCGCCCTCTTTACCTTTCTCCAGTTTGTAGGAACGAATATACAGCACTTTTTCTCCGTTCAATTCCCACAACCGCTTTATACTATATTTCAATGCTTTATCGCTGCCAAAAATATTCCCGTCACTCGTTGTCTTCGGCAATCCCGTAAAATCAGCATTCCAATTGGCCATTCTGCTAACAATGCCTATTAAGCCAATAACACGCTGCTTCATTTTTGTCATCTCATTCCACTCCTTTAGCGTTTTTTTCAAATAACAAATTATCTGCGAAAATCCCTGCCAATAAAAGTTCACGGGCACTGCCTTGATTATCGGTCTCCGGCACATAACCCAGCACTAGGGAAAAGGCCTGATTGAATCGGCGATAACCGGAAAAAATCTCATGCTTATAAAGCATATACGCTTCTTCCAGGCGTTTCTTCAACTGGTGCCCATTTTTTGCTCTCAGAAAAGGCTCATACATCTCGCCTGTTATTTTCTGCGTTCTGGACTGATTGATTAAGTAGTACGCCAATTGCCCGGCCATAAAATAAAACTCTTCATCATTTGCACATACAACAAGCCCTTCACTTACCAGCTTGTCGCGCAAAGAATTTACTGTTTCTTTAATGCGATCTGCCATTCTTTTGCCTCCCTTATCATCTATTGCCATTTGGATAGATAAACGCAGATTGAAAGCATCGGCAAGCTCGGCTATGCGCGACGTTTCCACATGAATGAATTGTTCCACCAGCAATCGAAAAGTCACTTTAGCAAAAATCCCCCGTAGTGAAACAGTTGTCCCTTTATAAAACCAATCATGAAAAGCCTGCCTGCTTTGCAAATACAAAGCTACCATCAGAGCGGTAAATTCCCCGGCTTTGACATCCGGTTCATTCAATATAAATGAATGATTCATCCGGCCACGAAAGAATGTACTGCTAATCGTTTTTTTCAAGGCTTCCAAATTTTGAATGGTTCCGTAATATTTTTCATCACCAGCAGGATCTTTTAGCTGCAAAATATTTAACCACTCTACTTGTACAGTGGTCGTTGGCGGAAAAGGAACATTCTCAAAGCCATAGAGTTCATTATATTTGCCATCCATATAAACATGAAAGGTGCCTTCCGGTGGTAAATGACCGGTTGGCGGAATAAACCCTGATTCATATCCGATTTTATTAGTAACATAGGAGGGCTTAGCCGCTGCCAGCCATTCGGTAGTTTGCTTGGCCAGCATTGCCTGCTGCAGGGTAACCCGTTCCGGAGCCTGACTGCGCATTGTTTTGTGTTCCAGAAAGGGCTTTTTACTGTTCATTGTCATATCAATGTTTGGCAGCCCGACGAGTTCTGCAACTACCAACTGGTTATAGTCATTGCTGTTAAAAATCTTGGGGATGGTATACAGTACATATTCAAAGGCATATATTTGCTTGCATGTAAGGCCTGAAGTCGGCGAATCCAAGGTAAAAAACAATTTCACATAATTTTTAAAAGGAAGTTGTCCGATATACGCCGTTAGCGCTGTAAGGTTGTTGTGATACCACTCTGTAATCTTTTCGATCAACTGAAGCCGTTCATCACTATCCAAATAACTCAGCATCACTCCATATTCAGAAGCCTGGAAGAATTGACTATTATCTTTTCCGTTCTTGTTTCCGGGTATCATTTCCAACCATTTTTGACGCACCGGGTCGCTGCCGGTGGCCAGTAAGTAGCGTTTTATATTTTCTTGTGAAGTATATTTGCCGCCCTGTTTTTCTCCCAGAAAAACCTCCTTTTTCATGAAAAGAGTAAAGGGGTTATTACTATGTACTTGCTTCTTGGGATCAACCGACTTATTCATTTCTAGCAAAGAAGACAGATAATCCCGGCATTTAAACCAATTGAGCAGCTCAACATTTTGCGGTTCTTCCTCTTTACGAACAATGATTACATGGTTTTGCTCGAATGCGGCTGACTGACTTTCCCAGTCCTGCTCCAGCTTCAACCGGATATAAACGCCCTCTTTTAGCTTATAGTTATCCTGAATGATCGAGGGAAACTTCTCCTGCGCTTTTTGAAAGCCCACTGTCAAATCTCTGATCAAAAAAATTCACCTCCTGCTGCTTCATTTGAGATATTTTGCCAGGCAAAAGCCACCTCCAATTGATGAATTCTTTTCAGCTAAACCGGAGCCCATAACTACGTTGGCTAATTTTTGTGCATATTCGCCCTCGTGAATATGCAGATGCAGCTTATTGCCTAACAATTTGCGCCCTTTGTAAGCAGTCGCCAGTGGCTTGCGGTTTTCAATAGTAATGCCTTGAATAAAGGTCTGCCCCGCTTGTACCAGGACGTCAGGATAAAGTGATTTAAATTTCTTTTCCGCATTAGCCTCAAGCCGCTGTATCAGTAATTCAATATTGTCTTCCGGTGTCCAGGGCTTTTGATTCTCAATTGTCACAATCGCCGGTGTAATCGTAAGCAGTTCTGTAATGTGCCCTAGCCGTCTCCTTCGCTGTTCACAGGCAACAAGCTGAAAATAGTCGCTTTCCCGGCATTTTTTTAGGC
>JAGFXW010000108.1 GCA_017861495.1 Bacillota bacterium | reverse complement strand
CGGTTAGGAGAAAAATCAATTATTCGGCCGATTTTTAGCTACTACGGAAAATTATTAATCTCTGATTCCGCCATTGCCACCATTGTAAATCTTGTTGCCATCGAAGATCCTTTACTCACGAAAACTGCGCAAATTGTCATCAAAAATTCGAAGGATCCGGAAAAGGGGATCACCATATCGTTGGATGTAACAATCAAGTACGGCGTTCAACTAAGAGATGTACTCCATCGCGCGCAAGAACGAATTAAAAACATGGTCGAGTATATGACCGGCATGAATATAAAAGAAGTCAATATTGAAGTGAAACGGTTAAGTCTTGAGTAAAAGGATTAAGCCCGGAGGTTAAGAAGGAAACCGCTTATCATATGAGGTGATCGGGAAATGGGGGAAAAATTCAAATTAACAATTAGCGGTCTTTTGGCTGGTATATTCAGCGGTTTGCTGGGAGTAGGCGGTGGCATTATCATGATTCCAATCATGGTATCCTATTTCAATCTTAGCCAACATCAAGCCCATGCCACTTCGCTGGCGGTCATTGTCCCAACGGCCATAACAAGCAGCATTATCTACGGATTCCATGGCCAACTTGATTTACCAATTGCCATAAACCTAGCTGCCGGCAGTATCTTAGGAGCTGCAATTGGAGCAAAAACAATGGTGAAAATACCCGCTGACCAGTTAAAACGCATCTTTGGAATCCTACTGGTATTGGTTGGCTTAAGGATGGTTAGCTTATGATAGTTTCTATACTGGTCATATTTGTTAGCGGCCTTTGTGCAGGAATGGCAAGTGGGATACTAGGAGTAGGCGGTGGCATTATTCTTGTTCCGGTCATGGTTTTCATCCTTGGTCTAACTCAACACATGGCGCAAGGGATTTCACTCTTGGTGATTATTCCTACTGCGTTGTCAGGTGCTTACCATTTACATAAAGAAAAATTGATTCATTACCGGACCGCTTTTTATCTTGCCGTTGGCGCTGTGATTGGAACCATACTTAGTTCAAATTTTGTACAAATGGTTCCGGGAAAGTTATTGCAAGAAACTTTTGGAATTTTTATCATTTTCACTGGTTTGAAAATGATTTTTACCAAGTCAAAAAAGGGTTTGTGATCCTAATTTCGAAACCATCCGGGGGTCCGATTTGTCGGATCCCCAGTTATTGTTTAAGCCAAGAATGTAGGATATAATAAGTAATGGTTGGATTATCGACTAATCATCAGGATCTATCAACGATTCACAAAAATACTATTTAAAGTTCAATAAAAGAGGAGTGCTCGTAATAAATGACCGGATGCGCCCAACAAAATAATCAAACAAAAAATTATTATATTATCTCATACGGCTGCCAAATGAACCAATATGATTCGGAATGTCTAGCTGGCCAGCTTGGCGCTATAGGGTACTTGTGTACAGATGATCCGGAGAAAGCGGATATCATCCTAATCAATACCTGCTGCGTACGGGAAAGTGCCGAAAAAAAAATCTATGGCAAGATTGGAGAATTTAAGCGTTTAAAAACGAGCAATCCCAATCTGATCATTGGGATTGCCGGCTGTATGGCCCAAAAAGACCAAACATCAATTTTTAAAAAAGCTCCTCATGTTGATATTATTCTTGGAACTCATAATATTGATCAACTTTTGGATCTAGTGCACGAAAAACAAGTCCATAATAACAAACTCATTGCGGTTGACCATCACGAAAGGGCTGCTTCAACGTTTCCAGCCGCTAGAGATGGGAAAATATCGGCTTGGGTGCCAATCATGTATGGATGCAATAATTTTTGCACATATTGTATTGTTCCTTATGTCCGCGGCCGCGAACAAAGCCGGCCTGTACAAGATATCGTAAAAGAAATACAAGAATTGTCGCAACAAGGTTTTAAAGAAGTCACTTTGTTGGGCCAAAATGTGAATTCTTATGGAAAAGACGCTGGTGCTTCGGCAGATTTTGCAGAATTGCTTACCATTATTGATAAAGAAGGCGGCATAGAACGCATCCGCTATATGACATCCCATCCGCGTGACATGAATGACAACGTCATTGCCGCCATTCAATCCAGTCGTCATATTTGCGAACAGTTTCATTTGCCGGTCCAATCTGGCAGCAATGCAATTTTGAAAGCAATGAACCGCGGCTATACGACGGAAGACTATAGCCGGTTAACCGCAAAAATCCGATCTGTATTCCCTCAAGCCGCTCTGACTACCGACCTAATCGTCGGTTTTCCCGGTGAAACTGACGAGTTATTTGAAGAAACACTACAATTTATTAAGACGATTCGGTTTGACGCAGCATATACTTTCCTATATTCACCCCGTTCAGGAACTCCGGCAGCAACGATGCCGGCGCAAGTGCCGGAAACAGTAAAAAAAGAACGGTTGCATCGTCTGATGGATGTCCAAAACGAGATTAGTCTCGAAATTAATAAAAAATTAGAAGGAAGCTGCCTGGAAGTTTTAGTGGAAGGGCCGAGTAAAAACGACCCCGATACGATGACCGGAAGAACCAGAACCAATAAAATTGTTTTATGGAAAGCCACGGAACAAGACCTGCCCGGGAGTTTGGCAATGATTAAAATTACCCATGCGCAAACATGGGTGCTAAAAGGCCAGAGGTGTTAATTTATGTCGGTTAGTTACACTCCCATGATGGATCAATATCGTAATATAAAAAAACAACATCCAAACGAAATCCTTTTTTTTCGCCTGGGTGATTTTTATGAAATGTTTTTTGACGATGCGGAACTGGCGGCTAAGGAATTGGAAATCACACTTACATCCCGCGAAGGCGGCCAGAATATTCGTGTTCCCATGTGTGGAATTCCTTATCATGCGGCAGAAAACTATCTTGCTCGACTTATTGCCAAAGGCTATAAAGTAGCAATCTGCGAACAAGTGGAAGATCCCAAACAAGCCAAAGGAATTGTCCGCAGGGAAGTTACAAAAATCATCACTCCAGGAACCGTCATTTCCGAATTGCTCTTGCCATCTTCAGGGAACAACTATCTTGCTTTACTTTTAGAAGAGGATACTGTTTTATTTCTCGTGGCTGCGGATATCTCTACCGGCGAATGTATGTGGGCGTCTTTTACCGGTTCTGCCCGCTTGAGTACGCTTTGTGACCATCTATACAGGTTAATGCCTTCTGAATTAATAGTAACCGGTAAAATCGATCAACTACCGGTTTTACATTCATTTCTAGCCAACCGGATTCCACAATGTACCCAGACCACTTTGATGATCGATGATTTTACTGCAATTCGTTCGCTGCCCGCCCAGCATTTCAGTGTGGAAGATTTACCCGCCGACATAGGGCCATTAACAGCAATTTCTTGTCTGTTGCATTATCTGCATCAAACAATGAAATGCGATCTTTCACACATCAATCGATTGACGCAATATAATGATACGGAACATTTAATTATCGATGCCGCTACATTGCGAAATTTGGAGATAACCCATAATGTTCGTGACGGAGGAAAAAAAGGAACACTTCTGTCTGTTCTTGATTTTACAAAAACAGCAATGGGCGGACGACTACTAAAAAATTGGCTGGAATACCCTTTATTAAAAATACCCACGATTATAAATCGGCAGGATGCCGTTGCTGAATTGGTTGAGAAGCCTTCCCTTCGTCAGTCTCTGCAGGAGAAATTGGCAGTAATTTACGATTTTGAACGCATCATGACCCGTATTGAAGTGGGAACAGCCAACGCCCGTGATTTACTATCTTTACAAACTTCGTTGGCAGCTTTGCCGGCAATCAAACAAATTTTACAAACTGCCGGCTCTGTTCTCCTTACTAGTACCGGGCTTACTCTTCATACCCATAATGACACCGTCAATCTCATCGAATCAGCTATTGCCGAGAATCCACCATTATCTATTCGTGACGGCGGCATGATCAAACCGGGATATGATTTGGAGCTTGACGAGTTGCGTAATATCGCCCGCGATAGCAAACAGTGGGTACAGGATATGGAAACACGCGAACGGGAAGCTACTGGAATTAAGTCTTTAAAAATTGGATACAATAAGGTGTTTGGCTACTATATAGAAATAACCAACAGTAACATTGCGTCTGCGCCGATGAACTATGTCCGCAAGCAAACTTTAGCAAACGCAGAAAGATTTATCACTCCGGAATTGAAAGAATTTGAAACGAAAATTTTAGGCGCTCAAGAGAAAATTGTTAACATTGAGTATTATCTCTTTACCACAATCCGTGATTATATAAAAAAGAATATTTCAGAAATTCAGCAGACCGCACGGCAAATTGCACAAATTGATTGTTTAGTCAGCTTTGCCGAAACCGCTTGCCGCTATAATTACAATCGGCCAATAATCCATAGCAACAACGGGGACCTTTTGATCCGTGACGGGCGTCATCCGGTGGTTGAACGTTTATTAGTCCGTGAAATGTTTGTACCAAACGATACATTGCTGGATCATCGTGAAAATGAAATTATGGTGATAACCGGTCCCAATATGGCTGGAAAATCCACTTATATGCGGCAAGTAGCATTATTGACATTGTTAGCTCAAACCGGCAGCTTCATCCCGGCAAGAGAAGCAAAAATTTGTCCGGTGGACCGCATCTTTACCAGGGTTGGCGCCAGCGATGATTTGGCAACCGGACAAAGTACGTTTATGGTGGAAATGACCGAAGTCGCACATATTTTAAAAAATGCTACAGCCAACAGTTTGGTCATATTGGATGAAATTGGACGAGGTACAAGCACCTTCGACGGGATGAGCATTGCGCGGGCGGTTATAGAATATATTAAAGAAAAAATTAAAGCCAAGACTTTGTTTGCCACCCATTACCACGAGTTGACGGAATTAGCTGATATGGAAAAAGGTATTGTTAATTATTCTGTCGCGGTGAAAGAACGGGGAAATGAAATTATCTTTTTACGACGCATTGTTCCCGGCGGCGCCGACAAAAGTTATGGTATCCATGTAGCCCAATTGGCCGGCCTACCCAAGAAAATTATTGAACGCTCGCAAGATTTGCTCAATAAATTAGAAAATGGATCAACTTCTCAAAAAATTACTGCTGTAAATAATACCAATACCAAGCAAGCTGTTGATTCATTGTCGCTATTTAGCAATTCACTTGCTGATGAATTGAGTAAATTAGATGTGATGACGATTACCCCTTTGGAAGCCATCAATTTACTGTTTAAACTCCACAATCAAGCGAAGCAGGAGATGGGGCAATTATGATCCATTCGGCTCGTATTCATATTTTGGACGAAAAAACGGCAAATAAAATTGCCGCCGGTGAAGTTGTCGAAAGGCCGTCATCGATTGTTAAAGAGTTAGTGGAGAACTCGCTCGATGCCGCCAGCCAAACTATCGAAATTGAAATTGCCGCCGGTGGTATTGAATATATTCGCGTAACCGATGACGGGTTTGGAATGAGCCGTCAGGACGCCGAACTTGCTGTTCTTCGCCATGCAACCAGTAAAATCAGTTCCGCTGATGATCTATACAATATTAATTCTTTAGGGTTTCGCGGTGAAGCGTTGCCAAGCATAGCCGCCGTCGCCGAAGTAACCTTGAAAACCAGGCTATCCGGCGATGATTTTGCGACTTGCCTTGAAATTACCGGCGGGTCTGTCCTTGATGTGTTTGAAACCGGAGCTGGATTAGGGACCACAATAACAGTGGCCAATTTGTTTTTTAATACGCCTGCCCGTAGAAAATTTTTAAAAACACCCCAAGGAGAGGGAAGCCACATTCACGATATTGTTGTTAAATTGGCTTTATCGCGCCCAGATGTGGCATTTAAACTGATCCATAACCAAAAACTTGTTTTAACAACACCGGGTAATTCACAGTTAATGGATACCCTCAGCGCATTGTATGGACAAAAAGTTACCCCGGACCTTATTCCTTTGGAATATGCAATGGATGGAATAACTGTTTCCGGTTATATTGGCAAGCCAACACTTTTGAAAAGCAATCGTTCCTGGCAAACATTTATTGTAAATGGACGGATTGTAAACAGCCGGATGATATCGAAAGCAATAGATAACGCGTACCATTCTTTGTTGCCCAAAAACGGGCATCCTTTGGCGGTTGTTTCTATATCTATTCCTGCCGATGTCGTAGATGTCAACGTTCATCCACAAAAAAGCGAAGTAAAATTCAGCGATGAACAAAAAATATTCCGGGCAGTATACAAAGCAATATTATCTGTGTTGGAAGAACCGCAATCGTTTCACCAAATCGCTGCCCTGCCTAAAATTACTTGGTCCCCTAAACCCCAACAACCGGCCTTATGGCACGAACAACCGGCTTCTTTTGAACCAAGGATCGAGCCCAAAACGCTTCAATCACCAGAACCACCAGCTCCATCCGTATCCTTTCTCTCAGCAATGGAAACAATACAAAAAAGCAGTGAAATTCCTGCCGTTTCATTGCTTTCGAAGCCTGCCGCTAACGCAATTAACGAAACCAACGAAACCACAACACCCTTCCGACTGTATCCACTTGGTCAAATCGCTGCCTGTTATATTGTAGCGCAAGGAATAGACGGGTTATACTTAATTGATCAACATGCCGCGCATGAACGCATACTTTATGATCGCTTCAGCCGTCATAGCGATAGTATTCCTTCGCAACAACTGTTAATTCCGTTATATCTTGAGTTTGACCAACAGGAGATTGATTTGGTTCTCCAATATCAAGAAACATTCCGTGAACTTGGTTTTCTGTTGGATTCAGTCGGCCCGCTTACGCTTCGCTTATTGGAAATTCCGATTGATCTGCCAACAGCAGAGGCGGAAGCAGTTGTCCGGGATACACTTTCTTTCATTCAAAATACGACCCAGCCAACCGCTCAGGGTCTTCGCCATGCTTGCCTGCAAACTTCAGCCTGCCGTGCTGCCATAAAGGCCGGGGATACCTTGAATATGCGGCAAATTCAAGCGTTGATGGATGAATTGTGCGCAGCTAACCTTCCGTATACATGCCCGCATGGACGTCCTGCCGTTGTTCGTTTTACGGAAGCGGATCTCGCAAAACTATTTAAACGAACATGATATAGGTGAAATATGAATTGTATTGTCACAACAATCCGCAAACAATCTATAAAAGCCGAAGAATTGGCCGCTGAAATAGCAAAGATACTACAAATTCCGTATATGCCCCGCGAAGGGCTGGGAATCGAGACAATGCGTTGCCGTTTTGATGTCGATACTATTATTATCGCCACACAAAACTACCCGATCGTATCTACTACTAACGGTGATTATTTCTTTCATCTCAGTATGGCGGAATTACGGATCAATAAATTATTAAATGGCGAAGGCGACCATATGGTCGCAGCGATGGACTTACAACCAGGGCAATCGGTTTTGGATTGTACGTTGGGAATGGGAACCGATGCAATTGTTGCGAATTACATTGCCGGTGAACAAGGCCATGTTGTAGGACTCGAAGTGTCGGCGATAATCGCACTAGTTACTTCATTGGGATTAAAGCATTTTACATCGCCAGACATTCCTCCTGAAATTCTTGCTGCTTTGCGAACGATTACAGTACAACACATCGATTCTTTTTCTTTCTTGAAAAGTATGCCTAATAATAGCTTTGATATCGTCTACTTTGACCCAATGTTTCGCCAGCCGGTTGCAAACAGTATGAATCTGAAGCCACTACGGGAACTTGCCAATAAAGAACCGTTAAATAGGGATATTCTAGTTGAGGCCTGCCGCGTTGCATCACGCCGGGTTGTCATTAAAGAAACAAAGGACAGTCCGGAATTTACCCGTTTGGGCATCAAACATTTTAGCGGGGGAAAATACAGCAGAGTCCAATACGGCATTATTCACACCGGAGGATAACCATGGAAAAAT
>JAGFXW010000312.1 GCA_017861495.1 Bacillota bacterium | reverse complement strand
ATATGAGGATTGGAGCGGCTATCTGGCCTGCGCAGAAAATCCGGACATTGAATTCGTAATTTCCAATACGACGGAAGCGGGTATTGTGTATGAGCCGAACGATTCTTTGGCCATGACGCCGCCCAACTCCTTTCCGGGAAAATTAACTGCTTATTTATATCATCGTTATCAACATTTTAACGGTGACCCGAATAAAGGCATGGTCATTATTCCCTGTGAACTTATTGACCGCAACGGAGACAAATTAAAAGATACGATCCTAAAACTCGCGGCTTCCTGGAATTTGCCAGACGGCTTTAAGACCTGGATCGAGCAACATAATTCATTTCATAATTCATTAGTCGATCGTGTGGTGACCGGTTACCCCAAAGATGAGGTCGCAGCGATTCGTGAACACCTGGGTTATGAAGATCAGATGCTCGACACCGGGGAATTGTTCCATCTGTGGGTGATTGAGGGATCGGAAGAGTTAGCCAAACGACTGCCGTTTACCGAGGTTGGCCTCAATGTAGTTTGGACTGACGATATGACCCCATACCGGACCCGAAAAGTCCGCATCCTAAACGGCGCGCATACTTCTTCCGTTCCGGCCGCTTTTTTATACGGCCTGGAAACGGTTGGCGAGATGATGGATGATGCGGTCATGGGCAACTATGTAAGTAAAATTGTTTATGACGAAATCATTACGTCAGTAAATTTGGATAAGAAGATGCTGAATGAGTTTGCTGATGCTGTCGTCGAGAGATTCCGCAACCCGTTTATTAAGCATTATTTGCTTAGTATTCTGCTTAATTCTTCTTCAAAGTTCAAGGCCAGAGTGCTGCCGTCCCTATTGGAATATAAGGAGCTCAATGGTAAGCTGCCGGATTTATTAACTTTTTCCCTGGCTGCATTGATTGCTGTATATCAAAAGGGGAACATTGAGGGATCGGAAATGCGGGCCCAGCGGGACAATGGCGAGTTTATTATGAAAGATGATTTGGCGGCATTGGAGTTTTTTGCTTCCGCCTGGAACCAATATGACGGCAGTCAGACCGCGGCTTTCAAACTGGCCGAAGCGGTTCTCGGCAACAGTGCCCTTTGGGATCAGGATTTGAACCAAGTCAGCGGGCTGACAGAAAAAACCGCAGGCTATTTGCATCAGATTACTACGCAGGGAATACGCGCAACCATTACCGGGATGGTCGGAGGTGGCCAAGGTTGTTCCTGTTAAAGATTCATGCCAACGATAATGTAGCTGTAGCTTTAAAAGATATAAATAGCGGCGAAAAAATTTCGTTCGGTTCAACAGAAATTCTAGCCGGTGAGGATATTGCCCAAGGCCATAAAATCGCATTGACGGACTTGGAACCGGGCCAAAATGTAATAAAGTACGGTTTCCCTATCGGCCATGCTATCCAGAAGATCACAGCCGGCCAATGGGTTCATGCCCACAACATTAAAACCAATCTAGGAGAGTTATTGGAATACTCGTATGAGCCGAATTTGCCGGAACCCAAAGATTGTCAATGCCAATCTTATTTTCAAGGCTATCGGCGCAAGAATGGCACAGTAGGTGTCCGTAATGAAATTTGGGTTATCCCGACCGTGAGTTGCGTCAACCGGACGGCGCAGTTGTTGGCGGAATGGGGAAATAGCAATGTTAAAGCCCAGAGCAATTTGGACGGTGCTTTCGCGTATACCCATCCGTATGGTTGCTCCCAACTGGGGGGTGACCATCAGGCAACGCAACGCATCTTAGTCGCACTGATCAATCATCCCAATGCCGGCGGAATTTTGGTCGTCGGCTTGGGCTGTGAAAACAATCATATTGGTGAATTTAAAAAGGTGCTCGGCGATTATGACCCGGAACGGGTGAAATTTTTAAATGCGCAGGACGTGGAAGATGAGATCGCTGCCGGCAAGGAATTAATGGGTGAATTAATCAGGTATGCCGGTCAATATCAGCGAGAACAATGCCCCGCCTCTGAATTGGTGATCGGTTTAAAATGCGGTGGCTCGGATGGATTTTCCGGAATTACTGCGAATCCGCTTCTGGGATCGCTTTCCGACCAATTAATCGCCTGCGGTGGAAGTACCATTTTGTCGGAAGTGCCGGAAATGTTTGGCGCTGAGACGATTTTAATGAACCGTGCCCGGAATGCAGAAGTGTTTGCGAAGATTGTGGCGTTGATTAGTGATTTTAAAGCCTACTTTATGTCCTACAATCAGCCGGTTTATGAAAATCCGTCACCAGGGAATAAAAAAGGCGGGATTTCCACGCTGGAAGAAAAATCGCTGGGTTGTACGCAAAAGGGCGGCCGGGCCGTTGTTACCGACGTGCTGGGTTATGGAGAAACCATACAATCTAAAGGCCTTAATCTTTTGAATGGGCCAGGCAATGACGCAGTAGCATCAACGGCCTTAGCCGCTGCCGGTTGTCATATGGTTCTCTTTACCACCGGTCGGGGAACTCCGTTAGGAACAGCAGTGCCGACAATCAAGGTAGCGACGAACAGTGAACTATTCCGGCGCAAACCGCATTGGATGGATTTTAATGCCGGAGAATTGCTGGCCGGAACATCGATGGAAGAAACGACCGGGAAATTTTTCGCCTATATTTTAGAGATCGCTTCCGGGCGGCCGACGAAAACGGAAGAAATGGGCTTTCGCGAAATTGCGATATTTAAAAACGGTGTGACGTTGTAGACCCGTAAGAACGCCAAATCAAAAGGAGGATATTTCATACTTATGGATGCTGTCTGTTTGCAATCACCAGGAAATATTAGCGTTGAACAAATTGAACATGCAAAACGCAAGGAAAATGAAGTATTAATTAAAGTTCGTAGTTTAGGAATATGCGGCTCGGATATTGGTGCATATATGGGAACAAACCCGTTGGTATCGTATCCGCGCATCATCGGCCATGAAGTAGCCGGTGAAGTGGT
>JAGFXW010000011.1 GCA_017861495.1 Bacillota bacterium | reverse complement strand
TCCTTCGGCGGCGGCTTGATCTATTCGCTGTTGGAGAACTACAGCAATGCGGATGCCCTCGAATTTGCGGTTGCGGCCTCGTGTCTGAAACATTCGATTGAAGGCGACCACAACCATGTATCGGTGAAAGAAGTGCAAACGTTAGCGGCGGGAGACGGTTCCGGCCGGGTGCAACGGTAATTTTAATACAGACGCGAAAAAGAAACAGCGATCAAAAAAGCATCTTCATTGAGAGGATGCTTTTTTGCTATAATATGGTATACTTGAGTTGCGAGGATTGTATTAACACATCATATTGGGGGTATTCAAATGTCAAAAAATTGGGTTTTAATCGGGGTGCTTGTTTTAGTAGTCGTTATTGGAATATCGGCTGTCAGCGGTTATAACAGTTTGGTGGCTTTAAATGAAAATGTAAATGGAAAATGGAGTCAAGTGGAGAACCAGTTGCAGCGTCGTGCCGATTTAATTCCTAATTTAGTGGAAACGGTTAAAGGAGCGGCTGCTCAGGAACGGCAGTTAATTCAATCCGTTACCGATGCACGGGCTAAGCTTGGCGGGGCACAGGGACCGGCGGCAAAAGCAGCCGCAAATGATGAGTTGAGCGGCGCATTATCGAGATTATTGGTTGTTGTAGAGAATTACCCTAACATGAAGACCGACCAAAACTTCCGCCAGTTGACGGATGAACTGGCGGGAACAGAAAACCGGCTGGCCGTAGCGCGCAAAGATTACAATGATTCGGTGCAAATCTATAATACGAAAATTCGTACCTTTCCTACCAGTATCTACGCTAATATGCTTGGCTTTGGGCAGAAGGAATATTTTAGAGCGGCAGAGAGTGCGAAAGAAACCCCAAAAGTTAAATTTTAAAGAACTAGCCTGACGAAAGAAGGAAGGGTATGAAAAAACGAATAGCATGGCTTGTTCTTGCTGTCTTTGTTTTGTTGGGTGCTATCGGATGGGCGGAACCGAAAATTCCGCCTGTACCGACTTCTAGCTTCTATGCACAGGATTATGCCGGCGTATTAAGTGCGGATACAAAAGCGCGGATTAATTCGTTGGGAGGCCAATTGGCGGCCAAAACGAAAGCGCAGATCGTGGTAGTAACGGTAAAAACGCTGGAAGGAACACCGCCCTCAGAGTATGCTTTGGCTTTGCTGAGAACCTGGGGGATTGGCGATAAGACGCTGAATAACGGATTGGTTATGCTGGTTGCGGTTTCCGATCGCCAGTCCCGCATTGAAGTAGGCTACGGACTCGAAGGAGCGCTGCCGGATGCCAAAACCGGCCGTATCCAAGATACGTATATGATCCCGTACTTTCAAAAAGGTGACTATGACCGAGGGATTCTAAATGGTTATCTAGCACTCGCCGATGAGGTGGCAAAGGAATATAAAATTGAATTAAAAACGGATACAAAACCGGTTCCCCATTCCCCGCCCGCGTCAACCTCTTGGTGGGATCAATTGCCAGGGTGGATGCAAATTGCGATTATTGCTGCGATTCTTTTTTTGGTTGCAATTGATTGGATCTTTTTCGGCGGAATGTTTACCCTGCTGATCTTATCCATGTTCCGAGGCGGTGGAAGAGGCGGCGGCTCCGGCGGTGGTTACGGAGGCGGTTCGGGCGGCGGTGGCGGGTCCGATCGCAAGTGGTGAGAGATTTTAATGGATAAAAAGAAACGGCTGTGTAGGTATTATTTAACCTGCGCAGCCGTTTCTCTTGGCTATAAAAGAATTATACTTTTCCGCTGCAGTTCAAAACTGCATTGATTTTGTGCTTGACCATATTTTTAATGGCATCCCGGGCCGGACGGAGGTATTGGCGCGGGTCAAAATCGCCCGGATTGGAGGCGAGGTGCTCCCGGATGGAGGCGGTCATCGCCAGGCGGAGATCGGTATCAATGTTGATTTTGCAAACTCCCAATTTTCCGGCTGCAAACAGCATTTCTTCCGGAACACCTTTGGCACCGGCGATTTGGCCGCCGTATTGATTGCATTTGTCCACGAATTCAGGCAATACGGTTGAAGCGCCATGCAGAACTAAAGGGAAATTAGGCAAAAGGTTTGTAATGGTTGCTAAGCGATCCATATCCAATGAGGGCTCGCCTTTGAATTTAAAAGCGCCATGACTGGTTCCTATAGCGATAGCCAAAGAATCAACTCCGGTTCGTTCAACAAACTCGACGGCTTCTTTTGGATCTGTATAAGTGGCTTCTTTCGCGTTTACTTTCACAGCATCTTCAACGCCGGCCAGCCTTCCCAACTCCGCTTCGACTACAACGCCGCGTGGATGGGCATATTCGACCACTTTTTTGGTAAGGGCAATATTTTCTTCGAAGGAATATTTAGACCCGTCAATCATGACCGAAGTAAAGCCGCCATCGATACAGGATTTACAAATTTCAAAGTCTTCGCCATGATCCAGGTGCAGGCAGATCGGGAGACCGCTGTCTTCAACGGCAGCTTCTACCAGTTTCATTAAATAAACGTGTTTAGCGTATTTGCGCGCACCGGCCGAGACTTGAAGAATGATGGGAGCCTGTTCTTCCTTGGCAGCGTCGACAATCCCTTGGATGATTTCCATATTGTTTACATTAAATGCGCCGACTGCGTAATTTCCGGCGTAAGCTTTGGAAAACATTTCTTTTGAAGTGACTAAAGGCATAATACCCCTCCTAAATAAGTAATTTGTAGTAGTCTATATTATATATATTGTAATTACAGTAATTACAATATATATAAAAACAAAAGCATAATGTACCAATAATTAGCATAAAATGGCTTATTTTTCTAATGCTGCTAATGTTTCTAATGCGGTTTGCATATCGGCCGGAAGTGGTTCAAAGAAAGACAGGTTTTTTCCCGTGATAGGATGTATAAGTTCTAATTGTGCAGAATGCAGTGCAGGACGGTTTATCCAATCCCTTGAGCCGCCATACAAGTCATCACCCAGTAAAGGATGTTGCAAGTGTGACATATGCACGCGAATTTGATGCGTACGGCCAGTATGAAGTTCGATTTCCAATAAACTGGCATGTTTGAATTTTTGCAATAGGCGATAATCCGTTATTGCTTCTTTTCCTTCCGGACAAACGATCCGTTCTATTATACTTCCCGGACGGCGTCCGATAGGCAGAGTAATGGTCCCCTGTTCCGGAGATAAGATTCCGGCTGCGATAGCGTGGTACCGCCGGTTAATTTGCAGATTTTTAGTTTGGGACAGCAGATGTTGTACGTGCGGTGCTTTTGCAATGAGCAGCAGACCCGACGTATTTCGGTCCAAACGATGGATGGGGTGAAAGCCAAGGGAGTAGTTTTGGCTTTTGTAATATTGCATTACCCCATTAGCGATAGTAGGTTCCATATTGCCGCAAGTAGGATGGACAAGTATCCCGGCAGGTTTGTTAATCAACAGGAAGAAATCATCTTCATAGTGAATGGTAAGCGGCAGATCGATTGGCTGAATGTGACATTCTTGCGGCCATTCGAGGTCGATGCAGTCGCCGGCCTGTACCAATGAACCGGGAACGACGGCCGTTCCGTTTCTTAGGATTGTCCCTTCCCGTTTGATCTTTCGCCAAGCAGTAAGAGAAATTTTCATTTGTTTGCGTAAAAAATCACGCAGCAGTATCGGCGGGGAATGATCCGGCACACGGAAGGTAAGCATATTGTTTCTCCTGTCTTTACCTTATAAGTTTTCTATGCTGTGGAAGAAAACCCTCCCAATTTGCGGGAAGATGATACAGATTTGTGGAAATAGTAAATATTTCCTGCGAAGGATAAAGAGAACGTTTTTTATTAGAGAAGCTTCTTTATTTCTGTTTAGGAAAGTGGTAAAATTCATAGTGTCCAAACAGCTAAGAAGTATTATAACAGAATTTCAACGTTGTTGGCTTTGGGGAGATGTGAATTTGTGGGTTTTTTTTATACCAATAAAGGGGTATATATTCTTTTAATTATTACGAATGTCTTGTGGGGTGCCAATTCGGTAACCGCTAAATTTGCGGTCAGTGAATTAGCGCCTGTGACAACCGCCTTTCTGCGTTTTGCCGGCGTGAGTGTCATACTCGGTATTGCTGTGTGGCTGTCAGAAGGGAAAAAGGCATTGCCTTCCTTGAAACAAGTCCCGGGATTAGTCTTATTGGGCTTGACCGGTATTTTTTTAAACAATGTTTTCTTTTTTAGCGGCGTTCAGCATACCACAGCAGCCAATGCCAGCTTGCTGGTAGGAGGCGGTCCTGTTTTTACTGCCGTTTTAAGCGCCATCTTTTTAAAAGACAGGTTGACGTTGCGGCAAATGTTTGGGATAGGTGTATCGTTTATTGGCGTCGGAATCGTAGTTGCGAAGGGATCCTGGGAAGTCATTGCCGGTTTGAGTTTCAACAAAGGAGATATTTTGCTGGTAATGGGGAGCTTTAGTTGGTGCGTTTATTCGATCCTGGGACGGAAAGTAATGCGCCAAATGTCGGCCTTAGCAGTAACCGCCTGGTCTAGTGCTGTCGGATCGGTTTGTTTACTGATTCTTGCCATTTGGCAAGGCTTTGACGGAACGGTCCATTTATCACCGATAGGCTGGGGCAGCATGGTCTTTATGATTATCGGCAGCGGCCTTCTTGCGTTTTATTTTTGGAACCATGGGGTATCTGTTGTCGGGCCCAATAGGGCAGCTATTTTTATCAACCTTATTCCTTTGTCTGGTATGTTTTTTGCGGCGCTGCTGTTGGGTGAAACCTTGACCTTTGCCCAATTTGCCGGAGCAGGCTTGATCGTTAGCGGTGTATGGCTGACGACAGCCAATGCAGGGGTCAAACATACGGAAACTCAAGCCGGACAAGGTTGTTAGTATAGATCCAGACAGGGGATTTTTTGAGGAGGTATTGGAGATTGGAGTTTTTTAAAAACACAAATTTTGTTGTTGCCGGTTTTTTGGTTTGGCTGTTCATCGCGCCGCGCATAACGAGTCCCCGCTATAGAGAGTTGTTTTTGGCGTATATGACCGCATTGCTGATCTGCTTGATTGCTACGTCTGAAATCATGACGATTAAACCGGTTGCTTTTTTCTTTACTGTGGGAGGCTCGTTTGCTTTCTTTTATGTTTTGCTTCGTTCTCGAATTCGTATAAAAATAACCAGAGGGGGAAAATAAAATGGCTAAAGATTGTTCATTCGACGTCGTATCAGAAGTGGATATGCAGGAAGTGGATAATGCAGTAAACCAGGCTATGAAAGAAATTGGGCAGCGGTTTGATTTTCGAGGCAGTAAGTCTTCATTAACCGTAGAAGACAAGAAGATCAAGGTAATCAGCGATGATGATTTCAAATTGAAGAACGTAGTAGATATATTGCAAAACAAACTGGTAAAACGGGGTATTTCCCTGCGGAGCCTTGAATACGGCAAGATCGAAGCCGGATCGCAAGGGACGGCAAGACAGATCATTACCATTCAATGTGGTATCAGCACGGAAAAAGCGAAGAAAGTTGTTGCCGCGATTAAAGAATCAAAACTGAAGGTTCAGGCCCAGATCATGGATGACCAGGTTCGGGTTACCGGCAAGAACAAAGATGATTTGCAAGCGGTCATGGCAAAATTAAAACAGATGGATATTGATGTTGATTTACAATTCACCAACTTCCGTTCTTAATCATTCTCGATTTTGCAGTGTTTCATATTGTAGACAAAATATCATTAATACGATTGTTATGTTTATCAACAGCCTAAAACGGCGGGAAAACTTTGAAAAGTTTTCCCGCCGTTTGTAAGTTGGTATGCATTTTTGAACAAACTTGAAATTATTGATCGTTGGTAAGTCCAAACTGATCCAACAGTTTGAAGCAAAGGCTGAAAACGATCGATGTGATCGTGGCTAAGGCCATACCTTTTAGCGTTACTGTTCCGATTGTAATATGAGCGCCGCTCACGCCGATAACTAATACTATAGACGTCAAAATTAAATTACGCGCTTTGCTGTAATCGATTTTAGAATCAACCAACATGCGGATACCGGATGCGGCAATCACGCCGAATAACAGAAGTGATACCCCGCCCATGACCGGAACAGGGATTGTTTGGATTGCTGCCGCTAATTTTCCGACAAAGGAAAGAATAATCGCCAAAACTGCCGCACCGCCGATAACCCAAACACTGTAAACTTTGGTAATGGCTAAAACACCGATATTTTCACCGTACGTCGTATTCGGTGTTGAACCGAAGAAACCGGAAAGCATTGTTGATAACCCATTTCCCAGCAGAGACCGATGAAGACCCGGATCCTTCGTTAAATCACGGCCGACAATATTGCCGGTTACTAGAAGATGTCCAATATGCTCGGCAATGACAACCAAGGCGGCTGGAATGATAATAGCGATGGCGCTGAAGTTGAATTCCGGTGTATAAAAGGTCGGCAGGGCAAACCAGGCCGCTTCATTGATCTTGCTGATATCAACGATCCCCATTACTAAGGAAAGCGTATATCCTGCCACTACGCCAAGCAAGATGGGGATAATCGCCATGAAACCACGAAACAGGATCGAACCGAACACGGTAACTAACAGGGTAAAAATTGAAACGGTAATGATTTTTGGATCGAGCGTTTTCGCAGTCAGTCCGGCCATATCGGCAGCAACCGGAGCAAGCTCCAAACCGATGACGGCAACAATAGCGCCCATGGCCGCCGGGGGGAACACAACGTCGATCCATTTGGTCCCGATCAGTTGAATACTTAATGCGACGATCGTGAAGATGGCACCAACTACGATAAAACCGCCTAGTGCCGCTCCATAACCGTATTGCGGCAAAACCAGGAATACCGGTGAAATGAACGCGAAACTCGAACCAAGGTATGCAGGAATTTTCCCTTTACAAATAAATAAGTATAAGAGGGTTCCGATTCCATTAAACAATAAAATAGTAGCAGGATTTACTTTAAATAAAATAGGGACAAGGACGGTAGCGCCAAACATGGCAAATAAGTGCTGTAGGCTAAGGGGCAGGGTTTGCAATAAGGGGAGTTTTTCTTCAACTTGAATAATCCGTTTGTTCATAGTGGTTCCTCCTATTAGAATAATTTCGGACAAACTAAAAACCTCTTACTTAAGCAAGAGGCTGTTGCCAGGACTACAACTTGACCGTATGTCCACCTTGCTAGCCTCTCTGGACTAAATTAAAGGTACCTTGTTATTATTTTCTCGGATCATTTTTAACTTTACCATGAAAAAATTCAATTGTCCAGGTATTGGAAAAAAGTTATGGAAAAAGATTTTGCGTTGCTAAGAAAATTGGGAACAGAGACGACAAATCTGCAAGAAAATGAGAAAAATACTTTAGAAATGTCCTGTGGGAGAAGGAAAATGTATTTATGTAGAGAATACTAATTGCCATGCCTACTAGTGCAAGCAGGAGAAAAGGGGGAATAAAAGATGCTGGTTGTCAAAAAATTTGGCGGCAGTTCGGTGGCGACACCGGAAAAAATAAAGGCAGTAGCCGAGCGGGTCATTCGCGAGACAAACCCGGAAGACAAAGTTGTGGTTGTTGTTTCGGCTATGGGCGACACTACGGATGATTTGCTGCAATTAGCGGATGCGATCAGTTCGAACCGGAGTGCGCGCGAAATGGATATGTTATTAGCAACAGGGGAACAAGTTTCGATTGCGTTATTGGCGATGGCGTTTCAGGCCAAAGGGCGTGATGCGGTTTCCTTAACCGGACCGCAAGCCGGGATCCAGACTTCCGACACGTACGCAAAAGCGAGCATTCTGGAACTATGTCCTTCACGGGTCGAGGAAGAACTGGCTAAAGGCCGGATTGTAGTTGTGGCCGGCTTTCAAGGGCGGACCCAAAATAACGATATCACTACGTTGGGACGGGGCGGATCGGATACGACGGCCGTTGCGTTGGCCGGCGCTTTGAAAGCCGATGTCTGTGAGATCTTTACCGATGTGGATGGGGTCTATTCTGCGGATCCTCGCGTAGTTTCCAAAGCCCGGAGAATGAAAGAGATTACGTATAACGAAATGTTGGAGATGGCCCGTCTGGGCGCCGTGGTCATGCAGCCGCGGTCGGTAGAAATGGGCAAGCGGTATGGCGTACCCATTCATGTGCGCTCTACGTTTTCCAATGAATCAGGAACAATTATCAGGGAGGAATATACGATGGAAGAGAAAGAATTTATCATTCGCGGGGTTGCGCAAGACAATAATGTTGCAAAAATTGCTGTTTTGGGCGTTCCGGATCAACCCGGCATTGCTTACAAAATTTTTTCCGCCCTCGCGGCCGAACATATTGATGTTGATATGATTGTGCAAAGCATCCGAAATTCTGAGCAGAATATTATTGATATGGTGTTCACTGTTGCCAAAACCGAGTTGGACCATGTGAAACGAATTATGGATCAAGTCGGAAAAGATATTGGCGTGATGGGAATAGTAACTGACGAAAGTGTAGCGAAGGTATCGGCTGTGGGAGCCGGAATGCTGGGGAATCCGGGAATTGCGGCCGAAATGTTCGGTGCGCTGGCGGATGCCGGTATCAATATTGAGGCGATCAGCACTTCGGAAATCAGCATTTCCTGTCTCGTTCAGCAAGATCGCGCGAAGGATGCAGTCAATGCAATCCACCAACGGTTCTTTAAACAGGCTTAGAAGATAGAGAGGTACCAAGAGGGGAGCTCGTAATGGGCTCTCTTTTTTTGTTTTTTACATTCAACGAGGAAGACCTTGTGATTTTTGCTACAAAATATGTTACAATATAATTTGCCTGTTTTGTACCACGAGATTTTTGATCGACGTAAACAGGTTATTTTTATGAACGCTGGAGGAACATTCATGGCAGATACAAAGTCACTTGCTTTGCGACAGGAGATTGAACGTCGCAGGACATTTGCTATTATTTCGCACCCGGATGCCGGAAAAACGACCTTGACGGAAAAATTATTGCTATACGGAGGCGCCATTCACTTGGCCGGTTCCGTAAAATCACGAAAAGCGCAAAAACATGCCGTATCTGACTGGATGGAAATCGAGAAACAACGGGGGATTTCCGTAACGTCCAGCGTTTTGCAATTTTCGTACGAAGGCTTTGAGATTAATATTCTGGATACGCCTGGTCACCAGGACTTCAGTGAAGATACATACCGAACCCTAATGGCTGTCGACAGTGCCGTAATGTTGATTGATGCGGCCAAAGGGGTAGAAGCGCAGACAAAAAAATTATTTAAAGTCTGTAAACAACGGAACATCCCGATCTTTACTTTTGTTAACAAATTGGACCGGCACGGTAAGAACCCGTTTGAGTTGATGGAAGAGATCGAAAAAGTGCTGGGCATCAACAGTTATCCCATGAATTGGCCGATTGGCATCAACGGGGACTATCAAGGCGTGTACAACCGCCAATTAGCCCAGATCGAGCTGTTTGAAAAAGACGGATCACATGGGCAAGTGGCACTGCCGTCGGTGAAAGGCAGTGTGGATGATCCCGCGTTTACAGAAATTATCGGGGCGGATATCCACGCCGCGTTGTGCGATGACATCAGCTTATTGGATATGGCAGGCGACCATTTTGATTTGGACAGAGTAATGCGCGGCGAATTGACGCCGATCTTTTTCGGCAGTGCAATGACCAATTTCGGCGTTCGGCCGTTTTTAGAAGAGTTTTTACGGCTTGCGCCGCCACCGGCTCCGCGCATGTCTTCGGAAGGAATTATTGAACCGGATAATGAGAAGTTTTCCGCGTTTGTGTTCAAAATTCAAGCGAATATGAATCCGGCCCACCGCGATCGACTGGCCTTCATTCGAATTTGCTCTGGCAAATTTGAACGCGGGATGACCGTACAGCATGTTCGCTCCGGTAAATTGCTCAAACTTACGCAGCCTCAGCAGTTTTTGGCCCAGGACCGGACCATTATTGAAGAGGCGTATCCGGGCGATATTGTCGGGTTGTTTGATCCCGGAGTATTTGGTATTGGCGATACGCTTTGCGCGCAGGGCGAGAATTTTAAATTTGAAGATTTTCCGGTGTTTCCGCCGGAACGGTTTGCCCGTGTCCAACCCAAAGACACCATGAAACGCAAACAGTTTATCAAAGGGATTACGCAGTTAACGCAAGAGGGCGCAATCCAGGTGTTTTATCAGGCTGATGTTGGCGCGGAAACGGTCATTGTCGGCACCGTTGGCAATTTGCAGTTCGAAGTACTGGAATACCGGTTGAAAAATGAGTACGGCGTAGATATATTGATGAATTTCCTGCCGTTTGAACTGGCAAGATGGATGGATGGCGAGAAGATTGATCCGAGGACAATAAAAGGATTAGACCGAGGCATGCTCGTCAGCGACAATAAGCAGCGATTTGTGGCCTTGTTCACGAATGAGTGGGCTCTTCGCTGGGCCGTCGATAACAACCCCAAAATTGCATTTTTGGTAGTACCACCGGAAAAAACCGGTATATAAGCCGGTTTTTCTAACCAGCGTATGTTTTGGTACGTGTCGCAAGCATTGTCGTTCCTAGCATCTTAACCTTTTTGAACAGCCTGTATAATCCGTTGCTCGCACGTTCGAATCGTGCCAAGTGCCAACTTATAATTCAAGGCTCCGAAGTCATTTCGGAGCCTTCTGTTTTATGTTCTAAGACAACCACTCGTTACGCGGGTGGATGCTTATTGCGACTACACAGACACGGCGTCCTTTCAGAAACTTGAGGGTATCGTCAGGTTCTTCGTCCATGAATACGATCGCTACCGGAGAATAGCGAAGTTTTAAACGGGATGAAATTTCACTTTGCATAGCGAACCTCCTCAATGGCGAAATGATATCTAGTCTCCCTATAGTTAGATTTGTTCTTGCTTGAGAAAATACTTCCTTTACGTTTCAATGAGAAATTTTACAAAGCTATGATAAAAACAATAAAAGTTGCAAAATTCAGAAAAAATGTTACGATAAATACAAACGGCAGAATTAGAAAAATAAATACGCTATTTTTTGATGAAGAGGCCAGACAAATTGCTTTTAAATAAAAAAAAGGAATGGTGACCTATGCAAACATTAAAAAATAAAAAGCGTATAAAAATAACCGTAAATAAACGTGAGATCGAGGTATACAGCGGCCTCACTATTCTGCAGGCTCTTTTGCAGGAAGGGATCCATGTTCCTCACCTGTGCTACGATATTCGCTTGGAACGGTCGAATGGCAACTGTGGCTTGTGCGTGGTAGAGCTGTATGATTCAATAGGAACGCGCGAAGTGAAAGCCTGTCATACGCCGGTTCAAGAAAATATGGTGATCGTTACCAATAGTCCTAATTTGGAACATTACCGGAAAATTCGATTGGAGCAGGTACTGTTTGACCATAATGCCGACTGCGTTGCCCCCTGTGTTACCACTTGCCCGGCCAATATCGATATTCAATCTTACCTCCGCCATGCGGCGATCGGGAACTTCCAGACCGCATTGAAAGTCATTAAAGACACCAACCCGTTTCCCCTGGTGTGTGGCCGTGTTTGCCCCCATCCCTGCGAAGCGAAGTGCCGGCGCAACTTGGTAGATTCGCCGGTCGCGATTAACCACGTGAAGCGCTTTATTGCCGACTGGGACGTCGCAAAGGAGGATCCTTGGGTACCGGCCAAACAGCCGGCTACCGGCAAGAAAATTGCGATAGTGGGAGCAGGGCCGTCAGGACTGACTGCTGCCTATTACAGTGCTATTAACGGTCACGATGTGACTGTATTCGAACGGCAAAACTATGCCGGCGGGATGATGCGCTACGGGATTCCCGAATATCGTCTGCCGAAGGCCACGTTGGAAAAAGAAGTCGATATCATAACCCGCTTGGGCGTAAAAATTATGACCAACAAGACGTTGGGAATTCATATTCGTCTGGACGAACTGCATAAGGATTTTGATGCCGTGTACCTGGCGATCGGTTCTTGGCGTCCTACTCCTCTGCAGATAGAAGGAGAAGACCTGCCTGGTGTCATGCTTGGGATCCAGTACCTGGAGCAGGAAACCAAACAGAAACCTATGGATCTAGGCGACACGGTAATCATAATCGGCGGCGGCAATACGGCGGTCGACTGTGCCCGTACCGCCATCCGCAAGGGGGTAAAATCAGTTAAGCTTGTTTATCGTCGAACAAAAGAAGAGATGCCGGCCGAAGCGTACGAAGTGGAAGAGGCAATCCACGAAGGCGTCGAAATGATCTTTCTGATGGCGCCAATCAAAATAACTGCGCATGAAGAAAAAAAACAACTACACTGCGTTCGTATGCAACTTGGGGACCCGGACCGTTCCGGACGGCGGCGTCCTGTTCCTATCGAAGGAAGCGAGACGGTCATCGAAGCGGATATCATCATCGGCGCCATTGGCCAAAGCACGAATACGCAATTCCTGTATCACGATTTGCCGGTACAGTTGAATAAATGGGGGGATATCGAGACCAACCCTAAATCCTCTCAAACGTCGGAGACCAATGTCTTTGCCGGGGGAGACTGCGTAACCGGTCCGTCTACGGTTATTCAGGCAGTTGGTGCCGGACGGCATGCGGCGGAAGATATTCATGCTTACCTCATGACTGGTTATGTCAAACCCCAGACAATCGACTACAGTTGCAGTTGGGGGAGTCTGGAAGATCTGCCGAGGTGGGAATTTGAAACCATGCCGAAGATGAAGCGGGCGGAACTGACGGCTTTGCCGCTGGAAGAGAGAAAAAATAATTTTCGGGAAGTGGAAGCTGGCTACGATGTGGATACGGTAATGGCAGAAGCAAGCCGTTGTCTGGAGTGTGGCTGCAGTGAACGGTATAGCTGTGAGCTTCGCAAGGAAGCTACAGACCATAACATCGAATACGTTAAACCGCTCCATGAACGCCCATACATTCCGGTTGTCCATGATCATCCGTTCATCGTGCGCGACCATAACAAGTGTTTCTCTTGCGGTCGTTGCATTGCCGCCTGCGCCGAAGTGGAAGGGCCGGATATTCTTTCCTTTTACATCAAAAACGGCCGCCAACTGGTCGGTACCAAAAGCGGCCTGCCGTTGGATGAAACCGATTGTGTGAGTTGCGGACATTGTGTAAACGCTTGCCCTTGCGGCGCATTGACTTACATTTCTGAGCAGGGAAATGTTTTCAAAGCTATCAACGATCCTGAGAAAACTGTCGTCGGGTTTGTCGCGCCGGCTGTACGCAGCATCATTTCGTCACAATACGGAATTCCCTTTGAAAACGCCTCGGCTTATTTGGCGGGAGTGCTGAAAAAACTAGGCTTTGATAAAATCTTTGACTTTTGTTTTGCGGCGGATTTGACCATCGTTGAAGAAACAACTGAATTTTTGAACCGCGTAGCCAGGAAGGACCGTATGCCTCAGTTCACCTCCTGTTGTCCAGGGTGGGTTAATTTTGTTGAGCGGCGTTATCCCGACCTCCTTTCCCATCTTTCCACCTGCAAATCGCCCCAACAGATGATGGGGGCGACTGTAAAGAACCACTATGCCCATTTGGCCGGTGTAGATAAACAAGAACTGTACGTGGTCTCTATTGTACCTTGCCTTGCCAAAAAATTTGAGGCCGCTCGAATGGAATTCGCTCCCGGTGGAGTCCGTGATGTGGATGCCGTATTGACTACGAATGACCTTCTTGAGATGGTAAAGCTGGTTCGGATTGATCCGGCAGATATCGCGCTTCAGGAATTTGACGACCCTTACCGGCAGGTTTCTGGAGCGGGAGTGCTCTTCGGAGCTTCTGGCGGAGTGGCCGAAGCTGCGCTGCGGATGGCGGTGGAAAAACTGACCGGCAATGTTTTGGAAGACCATTTGGATTTTGAGGAAATGAGGGGATTTGAAGGGTTAAAGGAAGCTACCGTCGAGGCGCACGGTCAGAAAGTACGGGTTGCTGTGGTGAGCGGCCTGCATAACGCCGAGCCTATCGTGGAAAAAATTCTTCAGGGCGAGGATGTTGGCTATGACTTGATTGAAGTTATGGCGTGTCCTGGCGGCTGTATTTGCGGAGCCGGACATCCTATCCCCGAGAAAGTCGATGATCTGGAAAAGCGCCAGCAGGTTTTGGTCAATATCGATAAAACTTCTAAATACCGTAAATCTCAGGAAAATCCGGATATCCTCCGGCTGTACAGGGAGTATTATGGGGAGGCCAACTCGCCTGTGGCTCATAAGTTGCTGCATACCCATTATTCTCCGGTCAAGGGGGACAGCGCTTTTTCCGGTATTCGGCATAAGGCAGATTCTGTCTATAAGGTTCGGGAATTTACGATATGCATGTGCGATACTTGCATGGCGCAGGGCGCGATAGAATTGTATGAAGATATTGTCGGTAAAATCAAGTTCTTGAAAATGGATTCCTTTATTAAAGTGAAAACGATCCGTATGAAAGAAACCCATTGTACGGAAGGCATCTACATTGCCCTTGACGGACAACAAATTAAGGAACTTACTTTAGACACCATATATAAAAGTATGGCCAGCCATAAAATTTAGTGCACTGTATGTGAAAATTAAGCTGTCCTTTTTAATAGTAGAGTTAAAATTTGAATGAAAGGATTAGGATTGTTTATTTTCCTGCTTATTTTTATCAGAGAAACCAAGGGTCTGCATTTCTGCAGACCCTTGGTTTCTCTGATTTTGTATTATGAGTTGATATGCTTCCCCTTTTTCTTATAACGGCTTCGATTTTGACTGGATAGTTTGAGAGGCTAACTAATTTCATTGCCGGTTTTTTCTCTTAAGACAAACGCTACCGCCGGTTTACATTGGCGTGTTAGAAAGGGCTGCAAAACCATATTTCTAAAAAAAATGTTGTTTTGCATAGGATTATTGTGTTTTAGCCAGAATATAATACATGTTCCGCGTTTTAGCGGTTAGCACAACGGCTAGTAAGGTATGCATGAATACTTGAAAAATAAGTGTAAGTGAAAATAAGGGAGGAAAAACAAATGATAAACAGTGTAGCTGCATCACATGCAGTCGGGAAATCCGCTACGGATACAATTTTTGCTGCTAACGCAGCGGCTATTAAAGCGGCTGCCGAATATGGCAACGACGCGGTCGTAAATGCGACCTTGGGGGCTTTTTTGACGGAAGATGAAAAATTGGGTTTTCTGCCCACGGTAGAAAAAGTGTTTCGTAATTTGCCAAGTGTAGAGATTGGCGGGTATGCGCCGATAGCAGGGTTGCCGGAATATTTGAACGCAGCAATTGATTTGACGTTTGCTGAATATCGTCCGGATGCGTATGTTGACGCCATTGCTACTCCCGGCGGCTCCGGAGTGATTCATCATGCGATTTGGAATTATACTGAAATTGGCGATACTGTACTCACTGCCGATTGGTTCTGGGATCCTTACGAAACGATGTGTGATGACGCGCTGCGTAAGATTGACACGTTTGTTCTGTTCGATGAGGAACAACGGTTTAATATCAATAGTTTTGCGGCAAAAACGAAGGAATTATTGGTGAAACAAAATAATTTATTAATCATCATCAATTCGCCTGCCAATAACCCTACCGGTTATAGTTTAAGTAATGACGAATGGGCTGCGGTGCTCGCGTCCTTAAAAGAGGCTGCAAAAGATGAGACGAAGAAAATTATTTTGTTGGTAGATGCGGCATATTTGGATTATGCCGGCGCAACCAAAGAGCCTCGTTCGTTCATGAAACAATTTGGCGGGTTGCCGGCCAATTTTCTTACCGTCATTGGCTTCAGTATGTCCAAAGGGTACACCATGTACGGCCAGCGAACCGGGGCGATGATCGGGATTTCTTCCAGTAAAGAGGTGATCACGGAGTTTGTTGATATCAACCAATACTCCTGCCGGTCCACTTGGTCGAATGTCAGCCGCGCTTGTATGAGAACGCTGGCAACCATTTACAAGGACAAAGAACTTCTTGCCCAGGTGGAACAAGAACGCAGCGAATATTATCAGGCTCTTCGTACCCGGGCTGATATTTTTATCCAGGAAGCGAAAAAAGTAAATTTAACAATGCTTCCGTATGTTGCCGGCTTTTTCCTTACGGTTCCGGCGAAACGACCTGCTGAAGTTTGTCAAGCCTTACAGGCTGACAATATTTTTGCGGTACCGATGGAGCGCGGGATTCGGGTTGCCGTTTGCGCAGTAACAGCCCGTAAAATGAAAGGAATGGCTGCGAAGTTTGCTAAAGCGATTGCTGCGGTAGAAGGTTAATACAATGGTGTGGGGGGCATAAACCATGGCGGAAAAAGTTACTCTTGAGTTATCCGGCGGCCGAACAATCGAAGTTGAACGAGGCACGACTTTATTGGAGGTAAGCCGTCAGTTTGCCGAGGAGTATGTTTCGCCCGTTGTTGCTGTAAGGGTTGGCAATGACATCAAGGATTTGCCGATGATTGTAGAGAAGAATTGTTCGATTGATTTTCTCGATTTGGCCACCGATGCAGGCAATAAAGTGTATCAGCGCAGCCTGTCGTTCGTCTTGATTGCGGCGGTGCGGGAATTGTTTCCTGACAGCGAGGTTGTTGTGGCGCACTCCATTAGCAAGGGCTTGTACTGTGAAGTCAATAAGGCAGCACCGTTGACGCGGGAGGAAGTAGCCGCCATTGAACAGCGGATGCGGTTGATTGTTGAACAAGACCGTCCTTTTACGCGCAAGGCTGTACCCATTGCTACGGCGATACAGTTGTTTGAAACTGCAGGCAACCAGGAAAAAGTCCGCTTGCTGCGGCAATTAAAACGCCAAAAGGTCAGTATCTACTATTGTGGCGAATTATATGATTATTTTTATGGGACAATGGTGCCGTCGACCGGGTATTTAACGTTGTTTAGGTTGCATTATTATGCGACTGGCCTGGTTTTGATGTTTCCGGCCAAAGAGCAGCCGGATCGTCTGCCGGATTTTTTCGAACAGCCCAAATTGGCAAAAATATTCCGGGAAGCGGAACAATGGGGCAAAATTCTCGAGTGCCCCTATGTAGCGACCTGGAATGAACAAGTCCAACATGGGGATTTTAGCGATATTATCCGGGTAGCGGAAGCGCTGCATGAGAAAAAAATCGCCCAGTTGGCCGATTTTGTCGTTCAAAACGCCCGAGATGTGCGATTAGTCATGATTGCCGGTCCATCTTCCTCCGGCAAGACAACGTTTGCGCAACGGCTGAATGTTCAACTGCGGGTGAACGCGCTGCGGCCTATGCCGCTTTCACTCGATGATTACTTTGTAAACCGGCGCGATATTCCTCTTGATGAATTTGGCGAAGCGGATCTTGAGTCGATCGAAACGATTGATTTGGCTTTGTTTAATGACCATTTGCTTCGCTTGCTTAATGGGGAAAAGGTTCAGGTTCCTTATTATAACTTTACTACCGGACAACGGGAATACAACGGAAAATATATTCAGTTGGGCAAGGAACAGCCTTTGTTGATCGAAGGAATTCATGGGTTGAATGAACGGCTTACTTCGGCAGTGCCGCGGGCCAATAAAGTCAAAATCTATATCAGCCCGCTGACTCAGTTGGCAATCGATCAGCACAACCGCATTTCCACTACCGATGCGCGCCTGATCCGCCGGATTGTCCGTGATAGCCAGTTCCGGTCGCATGATGCGCTGCAAACGCTAAAGCTGTGGCCTGCGGTACGCCGGGGAGAAGAGCGTAATATTTTTCCATTCCAGGAAGATGTTGACGTCATGTTTAATTCGGCGCTGATTTATGAACTAAGTGTTTTAAAGAAATACGCTGAACCGCTGTTGGAAAAAGTCCAGCCGACGGCTCCCGAATATGTAGAAGCAAGGCGGTTGCTGGATTTTCTGGAATATTTCCAGTCGGTTGACGACATGGATGTGCCGCCGAATTCCATACTGAAAGAGTTTATCGGAATGTCTTGTTTTTACAAGTAACATGAAAAATCCGCTGCCATCTAAAACCTGGCAGCGGATTTTTGTATTTGAAAACAGTTATTTGTTCGTTAGCTTGCGCGCCAATATTTTGCCCATGGGGCTTTCGCCGGTCAAGGCGGGGATATTTTGCCCTTGCCCCAAGCGGGCGAGGATGGCGTATACTTCCGGATTTTCTACCGGAGTTTGGGCGGTTGCGCGACTGCCGTATTCGTTGGTGAGAACAGTCGCCTCGGCAGGCGGAATGATCCGCCCTGGTCCGCCGACACAGCCGCCTTTACAGGCCATGCCTTCGACAAAATTAGCGGATAATTGCCCTTGCTTAATTTGTTCCAGTACTTTTTGACAATCAGGAATTCCGTCCACTTTCAATGGTGATAACTCCAAGGCCCTGCGGGGCACGAGTTTTTGCAGAGTTGCGGCGACTGCTTCACTGACACCGCCGGCGCGGGCATAAATCCTGCCGCTCCAAGAGGCTTGCGGATTTTTTTCTTCCGGTTGGTCGGCAGGAGAAATATCCGCAGCCGCAAAGATAGCCTGTAATTCCTGGAAGGTCAGGACATAATCAATTGCGCCCTGTAAATCAGGCAAAGTCGCTTCTGTTTTTTTGGCAATGCAAGGGCCGATAAAGACGACTTTGGCATCAGGAACCAATGTTTTGATAACGCGGCCGGAGGCAACCATTGGCGAAACAGATGGCGAAATATGGGTCTTCAAATCAGCGAATTTATTTTCAATCAGTTTAATCCAAACCGGGCAGCAACAACTGGTGATCATGAAATCGGTTGCTGTTTTTACATGCTCATCAAACTCGAACGCCTCTTTAATGGTAATTAAATCTGCATACAATGCCGTTTCCACTACGTCGGTAAAGCCAAGCCGCAACAAGGCGGATCGCAATTGGCCCGGTGAGACATCGGGGCCGAATTGCCCGACGAAGGCCGGAGCGACAGTAGCATAGACCGGATTTGTTTTTTGCTGCAATAAATTAATAAGGGGAACAAACTGGGATTTTTCTGCCAGAGCGCCAAAGGAACAGGCGCTAATACAAGCACCTTCTCCCAGGCAGCGGTCGTAATCAATTTTTAATACGCCAAATTCATCTTTGCCGATTGCTCCTAACGGACAAATTTGTTCACAGTTTCGATTGTTTTGCGGACATAGTTCGCAAGCGGCGGTATTGGCAACGATTACCGGACCATTATCCATGCCCATCAAAGCTTCTTCATCCGTTTCTGCCAATACTGCATCTGAATCGTGCGGATTTAAGCCCATGGCAATCCGGATTTGGTTTGCGACTTGACGGCGGCTGGCTTGGTCCTTGAATTCGTTGTGAACCAGTTGGCAAATTTCTTCCCGCCGGTTAAACAATTGCCCTTCCCAGGCCGCTTTGGCAACCTGGTATAAGATCTTGGGGCGAAGATCAAGCGAAGAAGGTTGTCCTGGCATACGATCACCTCGTTTTTCGTTATGTTTATAATATAGTATATTGGCGGTCCGCGTAGAATTTCCTACGTCACCAAATGGCAGGCTGTATAATGATCTGTACCGGTTACACTTAATTCCGGAGATGCTTTTCGGCAGATTTCCATTGTATAACGACACCGGTTATGGAATTTACAACCCGAAGGCGGATCAAGAGGGCTGGGGATGTCACCGGCTAATAGGATTCGTTTCCGTTGGCTCTCCAGCGTGGGATCAGGGATCGGAATCGCGGAAAGCAACGCTTGGGTATAAGGGTGCAATGGATGGGAATACAACTCTTCCGTCGACGCTAATTCCACGATAGCGCCAAGGTACATTACGGCAACACGGGTGCTGATATGGCGAACCATGGATAAATCATGGGCGATGAACAAGTAAGTCAATCCAAGTTTAGATTGCAGATTCTCCAGTAAATTGATGATTTGCGCTTGGATAGACACATCCAATGCAGAAATCGGTTCATCACAAATGACCAGTTCCGGATTTACCGCCAAGGCGCGGGCAATTCCCACGCGCTGCCTTTGCCCGCCGCTGCATTCATGGGGAAAGCGGCTGCCGTGTTCCGGGGTGAGTCCTACTTGCTGCAAGAGCGAGGAGATGCGGGTTGCTTTTTCGCTTCCGCTTGCAAGCCTGTGAATGTCAAGTGGTTCTTCCAAAATGTTATTGATCGTCATCCTTGGATCCAATGAGGCGTAAGGGTCTTGAAAAATCATCTGTATTTGCCGTTTCAAACGCATGCTGTCGTGTTTGTTATATGCAGCGTGAAGGTCTTGTCCTTTAAAGTGCGCA
>JAGFXW010000311.1 GCA_017861495.1 Bacillota bacterium | reverse complement strand
TAATTGGCTGTATTGCCCGCCAAAATCCATGACGATTACCAATTCATTCTTTTTTGCCATAACTCTATAACCATCCTCCTTATTTTCCCAACAACAATCGGTAAAAAGATAGAGTGAACTCTATCTGAAATCATTCTCATTATTAGTATTTTAGCGGTTTGCAACCTTAACGTCAATGCGCCAATACAATCTATCGAAAAAACGGCAAGATTACCGTTATCTTTTCCACCGAACATATGGATATTTTTGCAGCGTATAATGCAATAAATAATTGGAAACCGAATAGGCCAGCCGCAAAGTAATGAGAACACCAATCACCGAAATCCACCATATCCACTCGCTATGCCGGTATGTTCCCGGTATCAGCAGCCCTAAGACAATGACAACAAGGACCGAGGAAAAAAGCAGAGGTATCACTGAATGCAGCATCCCGTAGCCGATTGTTCCAAATAAACCAGTAACAAAATGATCCGCAAAATTCCGGACCAACCCAGCAACACGGGCGCTGATTTCTTCCACCCAGGCTTCATCCGCCCCTGAAACCACTAAAATGCCAAACGCTTTGTTTATATTTTTAAACGCCATCACAATAAGACCTTTTTCTTCCAATTCAAAGGCCAATGTCAACTGATCTATCCGCTGAACGGACTGAAGAACCTGCAACAGTTCCTCCCGGTCTTGAATAGTTTGCAGGCAGGGAGAAATCTCGTTTTCGTTTGTCGTTAACAAGTTCCCGCCGCTGCCGACTGCCGCCTGCCAAATAAACGGCTTTTCTTGCTGAACGATTTCCCACAACTGCTGGATAAACAGATCATTCAGAACGCAGGCCGGAAGGCGGAGTTTCCTCTCGTATTTCATCCATTGATCCTCCTACAAGTAAACTTAACTATGTTCATCTCTGCTGTTGAATCAAATTGACAAATTTCTCAAAACTTTTCTGATGCTCAGGCAAGGTATCCTCCGGCCTGTAGAATTTAATGGCTTCTCCATTTGCCAACGAAATTGTCATCGCCTCCACCGTATATCCCAACGGAAAGAGGGCAACCGTTTGCTGATACCGGTATTCTTTGTCGATAATAAAAAAATTACTGTCACGTTTTATTCTGGTCACGGTAATCGCATCATTGCCAAACTCAATGATGATCAGGTTAAAGGAAGTAACAACAATATATCGGCTGCGCAAAACATCGTCATCGGTTAACGTATTTTCAAATTCAGCATAAGCGATCTCGGCATTTTGGATCTCTTCTTCAGTTAGGATTTTATCCCGGTTTGTCTGCATAAGTTTCCCAAAACTGCCCAGGCAGGAATAAAAATTATCCATCCAATCCGCCCTCCCTTTCACCATACCTACATTATATACACTTCGGTAAAAGGAAGCTATTTCCTTTGTCATATCATACAACGTAATACAGGAATAAAAAAAGCACATAGGAAAGAGGCTGTCCACAAGTTTGATCAACTCATGAACAACCTCTAATTTTTTTACGAAATTACGGCAACAAAATAGCAACAAATCAATTTTTAGTTACCGCGAATGGCGTAATTACTGCGATTGCAGGACGTTTTTACATCATGCCGCCCATACCGCCCATGCCGCCCATTCCACCCATGCCGCCCATACCAGCCATGCCAGCAGCGCCGTCTTTTTCCGGCTTGTCAGCAACAAGAGTTTCAGTGGTCAATACCATAGCCGCAATGCTGGCAGCATTCTGCAGCGCAGAACGGGTAACTTTAGCCGGGTCAACAATTCCAGCAGCGATCATGTCAATATATTCTTCGGTGAGGGCGTTGAAGCCAATGCCCTTGCCAGCTTTCTTAACATTTGCTACAACAACGGAACCTTCCAAGCCGGCATTGTCGGCAATTTGCCGTACCGGAGCTTCGATTGCGCGTTTCACGATGCTTACACCGGTTTTTTCATCGCCGACAACCTTGATATCATTCAATGCAGGTAAAATGTCGATGAAGGTTGTACCGCCGCCGGCTACGATGCCTTCTTCTACTGCAGCGCGAGTTGCGTTCAAAGCATCTTCGATGCGGAGTTTCTTTTCTTTCAATTCTACTTCGGTAGCAGCGCCAACTTGGATAACAGCTACGCCGCCAGCCAGTTTCGCAAGGCGCTCTTGCAGTTTTTCTTTATCGAAATCAGAAGTAGTTTCTTCGATTTGCGCTCTGATCTGACCAACACGGCCTTTAATGTCAGCCTCTTGGCCAGCACCATCAACGATCGTGGTCTCTTCTTTGCTTACCCGGACCTGACGGGCACGGCCCAAATCAGCCAGTTCTACGCTATCTAACTTACGGCCAAGATCTTCGGTGATTACTGCGCCGCCGGTCAAAATCGCAATATCTTCCAACATGGCTTTACGACGATCGCCGAAACCAGGAGCTTTAACGGCAACAGCCTTAAAGGTGCCACGCAGTTTATTCACAACCAGGGTAGCGAGAGCTTCGCCTTCCAGATCTTCAGCAATGATCAGCAACTCTTTGCCTTGTTGAACCACTTTTTCCAATACCGGCAGCAAATCGGCAATGGCACCGATTTTCCGGTCCGTAATCAAGATGTACGGATCGTTTAACACTGCTTCCATTTTGTCCGCATCAGTAATCATGTACGGAGAAATGTAGCCGCGGTCAAACAACATCCCTTCAACAACTTCCAAATCGGTGCCCATGGTTTTGGACTCTTCAACCGTGATAACGCCGTCTTTACCGACTTTTTCCATTGCTTCTGCAATCAGGCTGCCGATTTCTTCGTCTGCGGCAGAGATCGATGCAACTTGGGCAATCGCTGCTTTGGTTTCGACTTTAACTGAATTTTTCTTGATTTCTTCAACAAGTACTTTAACCGCTTTCTCAATGCCTTTTTTCAGGATCATCGGATTGGCGCCGGCAGCTACGTTTCTCATTCCTTCATGGATCATAGCCTGGGC
>JAGFXW010000310.1 GCA_017861495.1 Bacillota bacterium | reverse complement strand
GAATCAATCATACCTTGGATACCAATAAAGTTGACTTTCAGCCACGGCGTGCCGTATTTAACTTCCAACATTTCGGCAATGTAATTGATCGATCGGTGGCATTGCACCAAATTCAGTTCGGCAACATGGGCGTTTCTCAACTCTTCATACGATCCGTCACCGGTCATAACGGTCACAATATGGTAGCCGATTTCCTCCAGGATGCGCTTGATTTCCCAACCATCACCGCCAATATTGTACTCACCCAAAATATTGATTGCGTATTTTGCCGGCGCTTCTTCTTGCTCACCTGCTCCAATAACTTTCTCCAATAGGTTGTTATTCGCAATGTGATGGCCTGCCGATTGGCTGACTCCTTTATAGCCTTCACAATTGAACGCCAGTACCGGGATCCCGTGCCGTTTCTCCGCTTCCCGGGCCACGGCATTGATATCATCGCCGATCAATCCGACGGGGCAGGTAGCTGAAATACTGATTGCGTTCGGGTGGAACGTTTCCACAACCTCGTCAATCACTTTCGTCAATTTTTTTTCGCCGCCAAACACGATATCGCTTTCCTGCATGTCGGTTGTCACGCAATAATTGATAAAGTTTTTCCGAGGATCTTCCGACTTTGCTTTATTGCGGCGGGTTCCCCACGTATAATACGCACAACCAACCGGTCCGTGCACAATATGGATCATATCTTTCAGCGGACCAACTACAACGCCTTTACAGCCGGCAAACGCACAACCGCGATTGGTCATGATGCCGGGCACAGTCCGTGTGTTCGCCTCAATAACTTGTGCTTCCTGGCTTTCGTCTTTAATCAATATATGTTTTTTGCGGTTTTTTGCGACCTTGGATGGATATTTTTCCAGTATTGCCGCCAATTGTTCTTGCGTAATCGCCATAAACTCTCCCCCCTCTATGGTTCTGGCCAATGGAACATTGGATTAAATTGCGTATTCGCCGCTTTCCCCAGTCCGGACGCGGACAACATCCATGGTCGGCAAAACAAAAATCTTGCCATCGCCCACATTATTTTCAGTCTGGTTAACTTGGATGATGGCATCGACAATCCGCTGCACATCTTCATCGTGGGCATAGATGGTAAACATCCGACGCGGAAACAGGCGCGTCCCGTCCAAAAAACCATCAATCAACGCTTCCGCTTCTTTATCATCTTCTGCTTTAGCCAATTCGATTAGATTGGCCCGGCGGGCTGCAATCGTTTCTTTCTTTTCCACCAATTTTCCGCGGCCCATGACTTTTTCCGCGGTAAATCCGGCTGCGCCAACGTCGACCAAGGCCTTCTTTGTCGCATTGGTTTTATTCATGCGAACTACGGCAATAATCTCTTTCATCGTTCCGCCCTCCTAAAGCCCGGCGGCGGCAGTAGAGACCGTGTACACCTCTTCAACCGCACTGACAAAAATTTTACCGTCCCCATAAGCCCCTTTGTCGCTTGTTTTTGCAGTCCGTAATATTACACTGATCACATCGTCTTTATCCTCGTCGCGTACAACCAGCATGATGAGCATCTTGGGAATTTCATCATATACGATCCCGCCGATTTTAATCCCCTTCTGCTTGCCGCGCCCCACTACATCGATCACGGTCGCTGCATGGAAGCCGGCCGTCGACAATTCATACAATACTTCATCCTTCTTTTCCGGTCTGACAATTGCCCGTATTAGCAACATAACACCACACTCCTCATTCGTTATCTGCTGACTTTTATCACTAATTATGCTATAGCATCCAGAAACCCGTGTTGCATCATCAACTCTTCCAAACGATCCTGAGTCATCGGCTTGGGAATGACGAACATTCTGTTATTCATAATGTTTTGCGCTAAATTGCGATATTCTTGCGCTTGGTTGGATTCCGGTTCGAAATCGATAACCGTCTTTTTGTTGATTTCGGCCCGTTGTACCAAATTATCGCGAGGCACAAAGTAGATGAGCTGCGAACCAAGTTCTTCGGCAAATGCTTTTAATAATTCCAGTTCATTGGCAACCATTCGGCTGTTGCAAATAATCCCGCCCAAACGGACCGTACCGGTTTGCGCATATTTGTGAATCCCTTTGGCAATATTATTCGCCGCATAGAGTGCCATTAATTCACCGGAGGCAACAATATAGATTTCCTCCGCTTTCCCTTCCCGGATCGGCATCGCAAACCCGCCGCACACAACGTCACCCAATACGTCATAGAAGACAAAGTCCAAATCATCGGTATACGCACCCAGCGATTCCAACAAATTAATCGAAGTAATAATCCCCCGGCCGGCGCAACCAACACCCGGCTCCGGACCGCCCGATTCCACACACATGGTACCTTGAAAACCCGGCTTTAAAATTTCATCAAGTTCAATGTCGTCTCCCTCGTCCCTAAGCGTGTCTAATACGGTTTTTTGGCACAAGCCATGCAATAACAAGCGGGTTGAATCTGCTTTCGGGTCACAGCCTACCACCATAATCTTATTGCCGGCTTCCGATAATGCCGCCACCGTGTTTTGCGTTGTGGTCGATTTACCAATTCCACCTTTACCGTAAATAGCAACTTGTCTCATATCTTCTTCCTCCTCACTATTTTTCACTTGTAAAAAGCAAGGCGCCTGTTTATAATGAAAATGGGCATAAGGAATAAACCCTGGCGCAACTGGGGACTACAGCCTTGCTCACGGCTTCATGGGTACTGCAATACCCGCGAAGCCTTTTTTCTTTTTCTTTTGTTTTGCGCTCGTTCGATACAACCACCTCCTTCACTGGTCTTCTTGCTCCGAAAAAACATACAGGCTTACAAATTTTATAAAATTTGTAAGCCTCATCGCTTTACCGCAAGCTGTACTTGCTCCAATATTTTCTTGTTAAAAACCAGTCAAGGGCTTACAAACGCTATGCGTCTGTAAGCCCCATCGCTTAAGAAATTTGAATTGAACCCAGTATAGCATATTC
>JAGFXW010000309.1 GCA_017861495.1 Bacillota bacterium | reverse complement strand
TAAAACAATAACATAAAACAATAACATAAAACAATAACATAAAACAATAACATAAAACAATAACATAAAACAATAACATAAAACAATAACATAAAACAAGTTTGGCTTACGCCAAACTTGTCCAGGCTATTGAAAAAAGCCAATTTGCGTTCATAGCATCTTAACCTTTTTGAACAGCCTTTACTATTTAGTGTTTCGAAACAGAAAATGATGCCAATAATACTTTGTCATCAAAAAAATCATTGTTCTTCTTAATTGATTTGTTCCACATGGGAGGCGAACGCGTTATGGTTATGGATCGACTCAAAGTTTTCACATTGGGCGGAAAACCAAGATACTCCAGGCAAAGCACGAATCGCCAGTACTAAATCGCGTAGCACATCTTCAACAAATTTCGGATTATTATAGGCCTGTTCAGTTACAAACTTCTCATCTTCCCGTTTCAGTAACGAGTATACCGGACAACTTCCTTGCGACTCCATCAGTGCCGCCAGATCTTCAATCCAGATGAATTTTCCGTGTTGATGCCGTATCCATACCTCCATGAGGCCGCGTTGGTTATGGGCCCCGTACTCGGAAATTTCCTTGCTGCAAGGACAGAGGGATGTAAACGGGACTTTTAATCCAAGAACAAAATCCAGATGTTCTCCTTTCACCAAATCGCCGGAAAAACAACAATCACAATCAATCATGCTGGTTAAGCCGCTAACCGGCGCCTTTTTCTCAATAAAATATTTATAATGAATATCAATATGCGCTCGTCTCGCGTTCAAACGTTTAATAACATCCGTCAAGATTGCTTCCATCTCACGATAGGAGATCGGTTTGCGGCTCCATTCACTAAGAATTTCAATAAAACGGCTCATATGCGTCCCTTTAAATTCTTTAGGAAGGTCTACTGTCAATTTTATTTTTGCTAATACGGACTGAAAAGAACCCGCCTTTGTCCGAATAAGAAAAGGCAGATGAACATCGCTGACACCCACCCGTTGAATAGCAATTCCGCGTTCATCAGCGGCACTTTGCACATCTTTCAAAACATTTCACCCCTGTTTATAGTAATAACAAATTGATTTAGAAAATGTTTCTGTCATCAAGCTTTTAAAACCTGGACAATCATAATCTCTTTATTCTTTTCCAAGTCAATGAATTCATCATCTTTTGTACGCACTACCGGCCGGGTAAAAATCGGCTGGCCCGCCGAAACCACTTCCGCCTGTCTTCCATCGCTCAATTGAACAGTATTGCCAATAAAACAACTTTTGACATTTCGCAAAAAAACTTCGCAGATGGCAGGATCGTACTCATCAAACATTTTTTGCGCCATCATTTCCAGAACAAAAAATGGTGTGACCTTTGACCGGTATACCCGATCGGCAGTCATGGCATCATATACATCCGCTACAGCAATAATTTTGGCATACGGATGTATCCGTCCACCATCCAATTTAAGCGGATAACCGCTGCCATCCATTCGTTCGTGATGTTCAAGGACACCGACTATTACCTCATTTGGCAAATCCGGGATATTGCGCAGCAATTTATACCCTAATGCAGCATGTGTTTGCATCAACTGCATTTCTTCTTCCAACAATTTTTCCGGTTTATTTAAAACTTCCAGAGAAATTTTTGCTTTTCCCACGTCATGAAGTAATCCTGCCAATATCAGATCCTGAAGCTCTTTCCCCTGGTATCCGACCCATTTGCCTAAAACACCACACAGTACGGCTACACTCACCGAATGATGAAAAGTATACTCATCCCGGCGATGAACCATCTGCAGATGGTTCATTACTCCAACCGAATGGACCAGCTTGCTGACCGTATCATTCGCTAATTCCCGTATTTGCTCCAACGGTACCGTATTCAGGTAACGTACCGATTGAAAAGCCTGTGAAAGTACTTTCACAGTCTCTTGATAATTTTCCATAAACTGTTGTTGTTCTTTGGTGAGCGGAACAGGATCAACCAAGCCCAAGAAATCTTCACCAGCATGAATCACCAGTTCCGTTACGCCCCATTGGTCTAAGCGTTCAATCAGGTTCGCGTTCAGAACCGTTCCTTCATGCAAAATGACTTTGCCATTTTCATCTACAAGTGGTTGCCCGGTCTCCATGCCCGGCACAACATCTTTAATCGAGTATTGTTTATAATGGCGCAACCCAGCATCATCCTTTAATTTTACATTGTAACCAATCAATTAAACCCCACAGCTGGCATTTCATTAATGTCACATGTAAAAAACAGGCGATGTTTTTACGCGTGGAAGAAATGCAGGCCTTAATGGATATAATGGTATATTTTACATCCCACTTCTATTCTCCTGCTTATCATACGGGAATATCATTGAGGAAACAATTGAGCCGGCAGCTTCCACCAAGTTTTTAGCGACAGCATACGCCGGCTTTTCCAGGCATCAATTATTTTTGCATCAGCCGGTATTGACCAGAAGATTTTATCGCTTCCAACTGGACTAATTTTAACGGGACATGGTTTTCACCAGCAATTTTGCGACAATCTTCGTATTCCGGTGATACACTGCATACCTTGCCGGCAATACGGCTGACTTTCATGCGAATGGATCCCCACTGTGTATCGACAAATACGATTTCCCGGTCCGCTACTGTTCTGTTAACCGGATAACTTCGCACTCCAATTGTACTGGTTTCGAAAAATACAACTTCAGTAATTCGCGCTAAATGCAGGGCTTTCACCAACACCGACAGAGTAACGGCCGGCCGGCTTTTCTTCATGATGATCGGCGTTAGCCAAACATCCAATGCCCCCATGTCGAATAGTTTGTCCATTACATATTCGTATACCTGGGGATTTTGGTCATCAATATTTGCTTCTAAAACCCAAATCGCTTCGTCTTCCTGCGCTCCGCCTTCCATTGAAATTTCTCCAATTTGCATCCGTAATACATTAGGGATTTCCAAATCC
>JAGFXW010000308.1 GCA_017861495.1 Bacillota bacterium | reverse complement strand
GAGAATAATTGGTTACATTATTTTAAATTTTGCAACATTAAAAAGATGGTAGATAGAACCTGTCAATTGTGATATTATATGTAAAATAACTTTAGAATGGAGAAAGGGGTAAAAATAAATGTTTGAAGATAAATTTGGTCCGGAAGGGTTAACTTTTGATGACGTTTTATTAGTACCGGCTAAATCGGATATTTTGCCGCGTGACGTTAATGTTAGTACCCGCTTAACAAAAAAAATCCATTTATCCATCCCTATTATTAGTGCGGGAATGGATACTGTTACAGAAGCCCGAATGGCGATTGCGGTGGCCCGTGAAGGCGGCATCGGGGTTATACATAAAAATATGTCGATTGAAAGACAAGCCAATGAGATCGATAAAGTAAAGCGTTCCGAGCACGGAGTCATTGTGGATCCCATCTTTTTGGGACCGGATGACACATTGCAAGATGCTCACGATTTGATGGAAAAATATCGCATTTCCGGAGTACCGGTTACTGATCACGAAAAACTCGTGGGAATTCTTACTAATCGGGATTTGCGTTTCGAAACAGATCTGAAGAAAAAAATTGGTTCCTGTATGACGAAAGAGCATTTAATTACTGCTCCGGTTGGAACTTCTATTGATGAGGCGAAAGAAATTTTACGCCGGCACCGGATTGAAAAATTGCCGCTAGTAGATGCGGACGGAAATCTTAAAGGGTTAATCACAATTAAGGATATTGAAAAAGGATTAAAGTACCCTAATTCTGCAAAAGACAGCAAAGGGAGATTGTTGGTAGCTGCAGCAGTTGGAACCGGAGCGGATTCTATGGCAAGAATTGAAGCATTAGTGGCTGCCAAAGTTGATGTTCTTGTTGTCGATACTGCCCATGGACATTCGTCCGGTGTTGTGAAAACCGTAAAAACAATTAAAGAAATGTATCCTGATGTTGAATTGATTGCCGGAAATGTCGCGACTGCCGAAGCGACCCGTGCTTTGATTCAAGCTGGGGCGGATGCAATCAAAGTTGGCATCGGACCGGGATCAATTTGCACCACCCGTGTTATTGCCGGAATTGGTGTTCCGCAAATCACGGCAGTATATAACTGCGCTACTGCTGCACGTGAATATGGTATACCGATTATCGCTGACGGAGGCATTAAATATTCCGGAGACATTACAAAAGCAATCGCCGCCGGAGCCAGTGTCGTAATGATTGGTAATATTTTTGCAGGAACGGAAGAAAGTCCGGGCGAAACAGTTATTTATCAAGGCCGGAGTTATAAGGTGTATCGTGGCATGGGTTCGTTAGGGGCCATGGCTGACGGCAGTAAAGATAGATATTTCCAAGAAAACGTGGAGAAATTAGTGCCGGAAGGAATTGAAGGCAGAGTTCCTTACAAGGGTCCGATTGCTGATACGATTTACCAACTAATAGGCGGATTGCGTTCCGGAATGGGGTACTGTGGAGTTCATAATATCAATGAGTTGATCAATAATACAAAGTTTATCCGGATCACCGGCGCCGGTTTGAAAGAAAGCCATCCGCATGACATCAATATCACAAAAGAATCGCCAAACTATAGCTTGTAATTACAAATAAAACATTATCCATAACAAACTGAACTGCTCCTGGTCTGCTTGACAGGGAGCAGTTCAGTTTGTGTAAGGTTATTATTTTTGACGCGGAGAAATGCGAACCGCAAGCCTGGTTTTTCAATTGCCCGGATTGGTAATATATGATACAATAATTCAGGAACGTGCTGTGTTTAATTAGAAAGGACGATTGTATCCAACAGTGGAAAAGCGAATAACGGTTTTGAATGTGAATATTGATGCGGTGACGATGGAACAAGCCGTTGCCAAAGTGGAAGGCTTTATAGCAAATCCAGACCATTGCCATTTGGTAGCTACTGCAAATGCGGAAATGCTAATGCTGGCAACAAGGGATCCCGAATTGCATGAGATTCTTTTAAAAGCGGATTTAGTTGTTGCAGATGGCGCCGGTGTTGTTTGGGCGGCGCGGCATCAAGGCAATCCGGTTCCGGAACGTGTCGCCGGATACGATTTGGCACAAAAACTATTGGAACGTTCTGCTCAAACCGGCCATAAGGTTTATTTTTTTGGGGGGGCGCCCGGTGTAGCAGAACAAGCGAAAAAAAAAGCGGAAGAATGGTATCCTGGAGTCAAGGTTGTTGGTGTTCGTAATGGCTTTTTTTCGCCTGCAAATGAAAAGGAAATTTTGGAAGATATAATGAATTTTAAGCCGGATATTTTATTAGTGGCATTAGGTGTTCCTAAACAAGAAAAATGGTTGTCAAATCATTTTTCTCAACTTCATGTGCCGGTTGCGATTGGCGTTGGCGGTACATTTGATGTAATGGCGGGAATTATGAAACGCGCGCCTGTTTGGATGCAAAAAGCGAACTTGGAATGGCTGTTCCGCTTGCTGATGCAGCCGCAACGATTATTGAGAATGATGGCTTTACCCAAATTTGTACTTCGAGTGTTGTTCGATAAATAAAGTGAAAGAAACTGGCGAATATCATATATCAATACAATTTCTTCCTTAGCGGAATAATCGTTGTACGGGTATATATCTTTTTCTGTACGCCATGGGGGTGAATGAATGGTTCGTGCGCCAATAGTGAAAGAAGGCTATGTTTATATAGGCGCTTTAGCACTGGTTACAATAATAGTAATATTGGCAGTAGGTCCATATTGGGGTATTGTGCCGGGCTTTTTGTTTTGTTTTTTATTATTTTTTTTCCGGAATCCTTCACGTCGCATACCGACTGATCAAAAATTAATTTTATCGCCGGCAGACGGAAAAGTGATGAGTGTTGTGGAAATGTTTGATGATGAATTTTTAAATGAAGATGCAATCAAAGTAACCATTTTTTTGTCGGTTTTCAATGTACATGTAAATCGGAGCCCCGTTGCCGGTGAAATTACTTATCAGCAG
>JAGFXW010000307.1 GCA_017861495.1 Bacillota bacterium | reverse complement strand
CGGTCAGCGGCATCATCGGTTTCATCGGCTTAATCATTCCACATATGGTCCGTAAAATTGTCGGACCGGAACATTTTCTATTACTACCGCTCAGCGCCATTTGGGGAGCGCTGTTTCTCCTGCTGGCCGACAGCTTAACACGTATGCTGCCCTTGTTATCCAGCATCCCGGTCGGCGTCGTTACCGCCTTGTTTGGCAGTCCGTTTTTCTTGTATATCTTATATTTAACCGGCAGGAGGCAATAAGCAATGAGCATTTTATCTTTACATAACCTGTATGCCGGCTATGGTGCAAAAACAATTCTCAGCAATATCAACCTAACGGTTGAGGCCGGACAGTTTGTCAGCATTATCGCCCCCAACGGCACCGGCAAATCGACCTTGTTAAAAACAATTGCCGGCGCACTGTCGCCCCTGCAAGGGGAAATCCGGCTATGCCAGCAACCTTTATCCGCGTATAGCCGACGCGATCTGGCCAAAAAAACAGCGGTGGTTGCCTCCGATATCGATTCGGTCAATTTCTCGGCCTGGCAAATGGTCATGATGGGCCGGTTTCCTCATATTCCCCGCTTTTCGAGCCCCTCAGAAGCAGATAAGGCGGTTGTCCAATCCGCCATGGAGGATGCAGCCATCTGGCCGAAACGAGATTCTCTGTATTCCCACCTTAGCCAAGGTGAAAAACAGAAGGTGATGATCGCCCGCGCATTGGCGCAGCAATCGGAATTATTACTACTGGATGAGCCTACCGCCCATCTTGACATTTGCAACCAATACGGTATTTTACAATTCATCAAAGACCTCGCCAAACGCAAACAAATGGCCGTCATTGCCGCCATTCATGATATTAACCTGGCCCTGCACTTCAGCACTCATCTGCTTTTTTTGAAAGATGGGAAAATACTGGGAAACGGTCCGGCGGATGAAGTTCTTTCCTCGGAGATTCTCTCGGAACTCTACGGGATGCCTTTCACCTTGCGACGGGATGCAGGAACCGTGTATGTCAGGCCTGCTTTGTTTGAATAACCATTACAGGAGGAACTTATTTTGAACTACAGAAAACTCAAGAAAAAAATGGCGGTCACGCTGGCAGTCGGTACTATGTTGTCCGCCGGTCAGGCGTACGCCGCCGAAGAAAACACTTTTCAACTCGACCTGGTGACGATTACTGCCGACCGGATTGAACAAACGGTCGGGACTACGCCCAGCAACGTGTCCGTGATCACAGCAAAGGAATTGCAAGACAAAGGAGCCCGCACATTAACGGAAGCATTATTGGATGTGCCGGGCGTAACGATTCAAAGTCAGGGCGGCACAGGACAAATTGCTGTCCCATACATCTTAGGCAGCGACCGTGTTGTTGTGCTTGTCGACGGGAAGCGCATGAACTTGCCTCAGGGAATGTCGTATGGTTATGGCGGGGTTGACGCCAATACCTTCTTACTAGCTGACAATATCGACCGGATTGAAGTTGTCCGTGGCGGCGCATCCGTTCTGTATGGAGCGGATGCAGTGGGCGGCGTCATCAACATCATTACGAAAAAAGGTCAAACAGATACACCGTCTTCTGTGAGCGTAGCAGCAGGAAATTACGGTGCCCGTTACTACAGTATCAACACCGGCGGACAAGAAAAAAACACACGCTGGCTGCTTTCCGGCACACAAGATTCGAATGACGGACAAAGAGACAACAGCGCTTACAAGGCAAAAAATGCATCTTTCCGGATCGATCAAGACCTACACAAAGGGGAAACCATTACCGCAACCTATGACTACTACGGCAGCCACGCTGGGTTGCCAGGCTCACTCTTTTACCCTTCAACAATGGACTATGGCAATATCCTGCGTCAGGACTGGAGTGTCGGTTATACCAAAGAACATGCCGATGGCAGCCGTACGTTCCGTTATTATGATAACAATCAAGTTTATTCCGGCGAAAATTACGGCAGTTTCCGGCACGAAAACGCCGTACACGTCTTTGAATACCAGGACAGCGCCAAAGTAAACACGGCGAATCTCCTGACCTGGGGCGGCGAGTGGCGCAAAGATAAGGTCACCAGCACTGGGGAAGGAGATGCAGCGCACAGCGGCATCACTAAAGCAATCTTTCTCCAAGACCAATATGCCATTACCTCTTCCTCCACTTTAACGTTGGGCGTGCGCCAAAATGATAGCAGTATTTACGGTGCGCATACTCTGCCGAAAGCCGCTTATCTCTATAAGGCCAATGACCGGACCAGTTATTTCGCCAATTGGGGCAAAATTTTCCGCGCCCCCCATTTTGACGAACTATATGGAGATGATGGCTGGGGCGATACCGGTAATCCGAATTTGAAACCGGAATCCGGCTGGACCGCCGAAGTCGGCGCAAAAACCAAACTTGGCTCCGTCTCGGAAGGAACAGTCTCCTTGTTTAAACGCGATCTTAATGATGCAATCCGGTGGATGGTTGCTTCCGACTACACCTACCACCCGCAAAACATTGCCCATTACACAGCAACCGGCGTAACCGCCAGCGTAGCAACCAAATTATCGCCTGTAACTACTGCCACCTTAGGGTACACTTATCTGGACAGTCATGATCAGGACGGCAATTCCGTCGGCGACCCGCGAAACAGCTTCAATATCGGCCTTACGATCCATGACGGAAAATTAACACAGACGATTACCGGGATCTACGAAGACAAAAGCGGAACCTCATATAGTCAGATTCCCAGTCATTTTATCGTAAATACCAATACCGTATTCAACACGACCAAAGACACTTCCGTATTCTTAACCTTCAATAACTTACTGAATAAACAATACCAATCCGTATACGGGTATCCGGCCAGCAGCCGTACTTTCTTGTTAGGCGTAAAACACTCATTTTAAGCGATCCACTGGGATATGACTGACTAAAATTAAACGTTTGAACCCTGCGATGTTGTACTAAGCGGGGTTCAAGCCA
>JAGFXW010000107.1 GCA_017861495.1 Bacillota bacterium | reverse complement strand
GCCACAGAAATGTAGACCGCCGGCTTGCCGGTAAGGATGGAACGGTGCGGTAAGAGCGCACCAGCAGTCAGGTGACTGACTGGCTAGGTAAACCCCACCTGGAGCAAGACCAAATAGGGAAGGGATGATGCGGCCCGCTGAACCTTCCGGGTTGTGTCGCTTGAGCCGCCAGGTAACTGGCGGCCTAGACAAATGATCATCACCGCTTTGCGGGACAGAACTCGGCTTATTGATGACTCACAACAAAGAAGCTGCTCTCCGATATCAAGGAAGGCAGTTTTTCTTTTTATGAGAATGTTGACTTTTTAGCATTTATTTTCTACAATAAAAATAGCACCCCCGGTATGGGGGGGTAAATGATTTTTTAGCTGCAATTACGTAAAATAGGAGGAATTGCAAATGGCCGTCATTACAATTTCAAGTCAAGATGAGTTTGAAGAAAAGGTTATAAAAGCGGACAAGCCGGTTTTAGTGGATTTTTGGGCTCCCTGGTGCGGACCTTGCAAGATGGTAGGGCCGGAAGTGGAGGCTGTTGCGGAAAGTTATGCTGAAAAAGTGATCGTTGCGAAAGTCAATGTGGATGATTTTGCGCCGTTAGCCGGTAAATATGCTGTTATGGGAGTTCCCACTCTTTTGATGATTAAGAATGGGAAAGAAGTCAGCCGTATTGTCGGCTATCGTCCCCGTAAGGATATCAGTACAGCCTTGGATGCTATACTGTAACTGTTAATGAGATCAAGGCTAAAAAACTCCCGAAGGACCTTCGGGAGTTTTTTAGCCTAATAGCGAAAGAAAATATTTCCGGAAAGACAATGATTGTGAGGGACTAACATGTCGGAACAGAGTGTGCTGATTGCAGATGATGATGCGCAAATTCGTGAATTGTTATCTTTGTATTTTCATAAAGAAGGGTTTCGGGTTATCGAAGCGGAAGACGGAGCGGACGCAATTGTTAAAATGCAACAGTATCAGCCCAATATGCTTTTACTGGATATTATGATGCCGGTGCTTGACGGCTTGGAAGTATGCCGGCAAATTCGCAAGACTTCACAAACCCCGATTATTATGATGACCGCCAGGGCGGAAGATGAAGACCGGATCATGGGCTTGGAATTGGGAGCGGATGATTATATTACCAAACCGTTTAATCCCCGCGAAGTGGTGGCCCGGGTTAAAGCCGTGCTGCGCAGGGTTCCGGCTGTTGATTTTACATCTGCCGGTATTTTGCATTTCCCGAACCTTGATATTAACATAGCAGAATATACGGTGACGACTTTTGGTCAAGTTGTTCAACTCACAGCGAAGGAAATGGAGTTATTATGGCATTTGGCGTCACATCCAGGCCGTGTTTTTTCACGGGACCAATTGTTGGAAGCGGTTTGGGGATACACCTATTGTGGTGATACGCGTACAGTAGATACGCATGTTAAGCGGATCCGGCAAAAAATTGGCGCGAAAGACGAAACTCCATGGGATTTAAAAACCGTTTGGGGAGTAGGATATAAATTTGAGGTACAACGATGAAATATCCTTTACAGCGAAAGATTTTATACAGTATCATGATAGTAATGCTTGTCGTGTTGGCCAGCGTTTCTTTTGGAATATCCGTTTTGATCCGGGAATATTTTTTGACCAATAAACAGTTGGAATTACAGAACAAGGGGTTCGAATTAACAACAGTCGTGAACGCGTATTACGACGGAGAAATTACCCAGAATCAATTGACCGCTTTTATCAACACAGTGGATAAGTTTTTGGATGCCAGAATCTGGGTTATTGATTCTTCCCGGAGTTTATTGGTGATGTCCGATGCCCGGCCTCAGTGGAGTCGGGGTATTCGGCCCAAAGAACCGGCAGATGGTTTGAAAGAGCCCCGAAAAGAGGATGCTGTCAAGCCGGATGGAACTCCATCCCCGGCTATTCCTGGCCTGCGGCGCGTTATTAGTGAACTGGAAACTGTATATGCAGGGAATATTTTTACAAAAACCCTTCAACATCCGGTGTACGGAGAAGATATTCTGCTTGTTGCCGTGCCGCTTTTCAAGACAGATGGTACAATCGGGGGCGCTATTGTGCTTAATTCGCCTGTGAGGGGGATTAATGACGTTTTGTGGCGGATTTATTATTATATTGCGATGGCCGGTGGATTGGGTTTGTTACTGGCATTTTTTATTGCCCGCCGTTTAACGTTGGGGATTGTTCGTCCGTTGCAAGCGATGCAGGAAACGGCAAGCGCAATGTCCCAGGGTGATTATAATACGCGCGTGCAGATACGCAGCGGCGATGAATTGGATGAATTAGGAAAGTCGTTAAATACTTTGGCGCATGATTTAGGCGAATTTGTCAAGCAAACTGAACAAACCGAAAGATTGCGCCGTGACTTTATTGCCAATGTTTCTCATGAACTGCGAACACCGGTAACCGTAATCCGCGGCTATACGGAAGCTTTTTTGGACGGGACGGTTCAAGGCGGTGTGTTATCAGACAAATATCATATGCTGATGAGGGATGAAACGGTTCGTTTAGAGCGCCTAATTCGTGATTTGTTAGATTTGAGCCGGTTGCAGGCGGAGAACCGTATTTTTGAAACAGAAGCGATCCCGCTTGCTGCAATTGCCGACAGTGTTGTTACTATGCTGCGGCAGCAAGCGGAGCGAAAAAATATAAAGATATTTTTAAAAGCAGGAACTTCGATCCCGGATATTGAAGGAAACGGAGACCGTCTTACACAATTGCTGCTTATTCTTTTGGATAATGCATTGAAGTATACTCCGCTAGGAGGAACGGTTACCGTAACGATTTTTCCTGCTAATGACGGAGTTCATTTGCTGGTGAAGGATACGGGCGTGGGTATTCCACCAGAAGACCTTCCGCTTATTTGGGAACGTTTTTATAAGGTGGATAAATCACACAGCCGTTCTGAAAACGGAACAGGACTGGGGCTTGCTATTGCCAAAGAAATTATGGATCGTCATGGCGCAGTTGTATCTGTTACCAGCGCGCCGAATGAAGGGACTACCTTTGATATTTGTTTTAAACCGATTTCAGAGGGTAAATCTTAGTTTATTGCGTATTTATTTCTATTTCGCATAGAGTAAATTTGATTTGGGTATGAAGGGAGGGATTGCGATGTTTAATTTTAGTATGCCGGAATTATTGGTTATTCTGGTCGTGGCGCTAATGGTTTTTGGTCCTTCCAAATTGCCGGAAATAGGAAAAGCTTTTGGTAAAGGCCTGAAAGAATTCAAATCCGCCACAGAAGACATAAAGGGAGAAGCTCAGAAAGCAGTTGCGGTGGAAACGTTGCCGGCTAAAAAGGAAGAAGTTAAATAATGGGAAACAAGAGGTGGTTTTGCCAGGATGGCTGGTAGTATGCGAATTAGCAGGGAACTGTGTGTGAATACTAATTATCGGAAGATGCATTGTGATTTTTGCCGGCAAAATTGCCCGTTGCAATGCATCAGTGAAGATTTTGTGATTGATGAGAGCCGGTGTAATGATTGTGGCATATGCTATTCTGCTTGCCCGGTAGAAGCCGTTTTTAGTCAAACGTATACTGAGTCTTCGGTCGAAAAAAAATGGGAAGGTCAACCGGCAACCATTCATTTGTGTTGTAATAAGCAGGACCAGTCAAGTGCATGGCCGTGCCTGGGCTTTTTAGACCCTAAATTGCTTCTGGTTCTACTGGCTGAGGGACGCCAGGTCGTGGTGAATACCCATGGCTGCCGGAATTGCAAGCCGGGAGTCGCAGGTTATCTGCAGGGAACGATTGAGAAGGTAAATAATTTTTTAGCTGCAACAGGCCGCCCCTTGCTAAAACAGGATGAAGTTTGTTGCGAAAATTCACAATCTTCAAAAACGATATCACGGCGCGATTTTTTTTCGCAAATGTTGGGCGCGACTGTTAATACGGTACGTGAGGTCATTGTACCGGCGAATTATCTCCCTGAACGACTGCCCAGGATGGATTTGTTTTGCCGTTATGCACTTCTGGATACGTTGTCGACGGAAGGTTGCGTTCAACAACAAATCTTTCCGAGTGTTGCCATCGATACCGGCAGTTGCAAGGCTTGCGGGTTATGTGTCAAAATTTGTCCGCAAAAGGCGCTTACCGTGCGGGAAGAAAATGCTGTTTTACACCTTTGGCATGATCCGCTGCGGTGTAATGGCTGCGGCGTCTGCGTCGCGAATTGTCTGCGCGACGCAATGTCTTTGGCTGACGCCCCACGGTTGGAAGCGTATGAAGTTGCTGCCGTTCCTTTGCCTTTATGCGCAGGCTGCGGCCAATTTTATCAACCGATTGGAGACCAAAAGTTTTGTTTTGAGTGCTTATTAAAAAGAAAAGCAGAAATTATGTGAAAATTATTTCTTGTCAAGCAGGAAAATGTGAAATGATGTTAAATTTATAAAGATAAGTAATTTTTATTTTTTTTGAATTGAGTGAGGGGGGTATCTATGAAAGAGAAAAATTCTTTATGGGATCTGTTTCAAAAACGCAACCTAAGCAGAAGGAGTTTCGTGAAAACTTGCGTAGCATTGACCGGTATGCTCGGTTTATCGCCATCTATGCTGCCCAAAGTGGTCAATGCCGCGGAAAATAAAACGTTGCCGCCTGTTATCTGGCTTCACGGCCATGAGTGTACCGGATGTGATGAAGCTTTGATCCGTTCGCAGTCGCCGTTGGCTTCTGACGTGGTTCTGAACATGATTTCGCTTGACTACCAGGACGTGTTGGCGGCTGCTGCAGGCGAACCATTGGAACAGCACCTGAAAAACACCATGCAAAAGTATAATGGCCAATACTTGTTGGCGGTTGAGGGAGCGGTTCCTTTACTTGATGAAGGATCGTACTGTATGGTTGGCGGTAAGCCTTTCGTGGAAAACTTGAAAGAAGCCGCCAAAGGCGCTGCCGCTATTATTGAGGTTGGATCTTGCGCAGCTTGGGGTGGCGTTCAGGCCGCCAAGCCGAATCCGACGAAATCAGTTTCTGTCAGTGATGTTGTCAGCGGGAAACCGATTATTAAAGTTCCTGGTTGTCCGCCTATTCCTGAAGTTCTCACCGGTGTTATTATGCATCTTGTTCTTTTTGGTCAAATTCCGCCGCTTGATGCGCAGAACAGGCCGAAACAGTTTTATGGCAATCGTATCCATGATACTTGTTACCGGAGACCGTTCTTTGATTCCGGCATGTTCGTGGAAAAATTTGATGATGCGGGGTCTAAAGCCGGCTGGTGCTTGTACAAAGTAGGCTGCCGCGGCCCGGAAGCGTATAACTCCTGCGGGAATATGCGTTGGTGGAATGGGTTGTCCTATCCGATCCAGTCCGGTGCGCCTTGTGTCGGTTGTGCATCCAATAATTTCTGGGATAATGATCCTTTCTATTCCCGTTTACCGAATATTCCTGTACCAAACACGATTGCCAATGCAGATAAAGTCGGCATGATTGCCGCTGGAGTTGCTGCTGCCGGGGTTGTTGTGCACGGCGTAGCGTCTGCAATACAGCATAAAAAGCACGAAGAAAATTAGTGAGAAGGAAGAATAGGAGGATACTCATACATGAAACGTATTGTTGTTGACCCTGTCAATCGGCTTGAAGGGCATTTACGGGTTGAATTAAATATTGATGAAGCGTCCGGACAAGTTACGGATGCATTATCCAGCGGTACCGCATGGCGGGGAATTGAATTGATTTGTAAAGACCGTGATCCGCGTGATGCATGGATGTTTGTACAACGGATCTGCGGTGTTTGTACGACAGTACATGCTTTGGCTTCCTTGCGGGCGGTTGAAGACGCTCTGGGAATAGAAATTCCTAAAAACGCAAATTATATGCGGAATATTATGGCGGCGTCGCAAACCGTTCAGGACCATCTTATTCATTTCTATCATTTGCATGGCCTCGACTGGGTCAGCCCGGTGGAAGCGTTAAAGGCAGATCCGGCAGCTACTGCGGCTTTGCAAAATACCGTTCTCGAGAAGTATGCCCTTCCGTTATCCGGCCCGGTGACTTTGGATACGGATGCATATCCGAAAGATTTCCCTAAAGCGACCACGGCTTATTATGCAGCGGTACAGGCGAAAGTTAAGAAAATCGTAGAAAGCGGTCAATTGGGCATTTTTGCCGCGCATTATTGGGATCATCCCGACTACCAATTGTTGCCGCCGGAAGTTCATCTAATGGCAGTCGGCCATTACTTGAATATGCTTGACAGACAGCGTGAATTGGTGGCCTCGCACCTTGTATTTGGCGGTAAAAATCCGCATCCGCACTATATTGTCGGTGGGATGCCTTGTTCGATTTCCATGAATGATATGAACGCACCTGTCAATACTGAACGTCTGGCCGTTGTTGACCAGTCGATCAATCTTGGCATTGCGGCTGTAAACTATTTCTATCTGCCGGATTTATTGGCCATTGGCCACATTTACGCCCAAAAAGGCATGCTGGATGGCGGCGGTTTGGCGAAAAAATGCGTGTTGGCTTATGGCGACTATCCGGAAGAGACTTATTCCGGTACGTCGAATGGCAGCTACCATAAAAACCTTCTGATTCGCTCCAATGGGGTTGTCGAGAATTTTGCTAAAGGAGTTGCGCAAGCCGCGTTCTCTCCTTTGGACAGTAAGGATTTGGTTGATCCTGGGGTATTGGCTGAAGGCGTTGAACATTCCTGGTATTCGTATCCTGAGTCCGTCAAGGATGCGCATCCTTGGAACGGAATTACCGCCCCGAAATTTACCGGTCCCAAAGAAGGAACGAAAAAAGATTGGAAATACCTTGATGAGAACGGCAAATATTCTTGGCTCAAAACTCCGAAATGGAAAGGCAAAACAGCTGAAGTCGGTCCGTTGGCGCGTTATATTGTCGTGTATACCAAAGTGAAACAAGGCATCATTACAGAGCCGACCTGGGCGGAAAAAATGATCGTTGATCAAATTGACACGGTCTCCAAAGTGCTGAATGCACCGCCGGAAGTATGGATGTTGACAACGGTCGGCCGTACAGCAGTACGCGGTTTGGATGCGCAGTTGTCTGCTTACATCAACAAATACTTCTTTGAAAAATTAATTAAAAACATTCGCAGCGGCGATACGACGGTTGCCAACACGGCAAAATGGGATCCTTCTACTTGGCCCAAAGAAGCGAAAGGCGTAGGTTTGCACGATGCGCCGCGTGGAGCTTTGAGCCACTGGGTAGTTATTAAGGACGGAAAAATCGCCAATTACCAGTGCATTGTCCCATCAACATGGAATGCTTGTCCACGTGACAGCAAAGCCGGTCACGGCGCTTATGAAGCGGCAATGATGGATACAAAAGTTAAAATTGCCGATAAGCCGCTGGAAATCCTTAAAGTAATCCATTCTTTCGATCCATGCTTAGCTTGTGCTACTCACCTTTACAATGCTGAGGGTAAAGAAATATCAGTCATCCATACTGATGCGTATTGCAAGTTTTAATAGGGGCGAAAGGAGGGCAAACTATGAAAGATCATAGTATAAAACCATATTATGTGTTTAGCCCGGAACTTCGTATTTTTCACTGGATAATGGTAGTATCTATTGTTATCCTGTTTGTTACCGGGTTGTATATCGGTAATCCAGGTTATATCGGGACGCAGAGCGAGGAGCCAACGTTTGCCGTGGCCAGCCTGTTTTCCATGGAAACGATGCGATATATCCACTTTGTAGTAGCGTTTATTTTTGTCGCTTCGTTTATTTTGCGAATTTACGGGTTTGTAATCAATAAAGGAGATCGGCTGTTTCCGCGTCCTTGGACGAGCGCCTATTGGACCGGAACGGTGGATGTGGGACTGCATTACATGTTTCTTCGCTCGTCGCATAAACCGTATTTGCGTAACCAGATGGCCAGAGCCAGTTATGCGTTTGTTTATGTGTTACTGTTTATTGAGGCGATCACCGGGTTTGCCATGTACTATATGATT
>JAGFXW010000106.1 GCA_017861495.1 Bacillota bacterium | reverse complement strand
TTTTCCTTTTAATTTTGTCAAAAAACGTCCCTCCTCCGGCAACGTTATATAATTCCAGCCGGCCTACAGGAATTCCTTGTCCACAGCAAGAATATTTCAGGGAAAAGGAGGTCTAAAGACCATGACAAAAGATATCTCATACCAAGAATATGCATCCACGGTTCTGGAAACGATCAGCAAAGGGGCCTTTCTGACCACTAGTTCCGGCGGACGTTCCAACACCATGACCATCGGGTGGGGCTCCATCGGCGTAATGTGGGGATTACCGGTGTTCACGGTAATGGTCCGCCAATCCCGTTTCACGTATGAATTGATCGAGAACAGCAATGCCTTCACCGTTAGTATTCCTTTGCATGATATGCAAACCGAACTGGCGTTGTGCGGCAGCAAATCAGGCCGGGATATGGACAAATTCAGCGCAGCAAAATTACAGCCACAACCGGGAAAAAAGGTAGCCGTCCCGGTAATCGGCGGCTGCGGCTTGCACTATGAGTGCGAAATCCTCTACAAAAACCTGATGGATCCGGCACAGCTTGATGCCAGCGTTCAGCAGAATTTTTATAAAGCGGGCGACTACCATACCTACTATTATGGAAAAATTGTCGCCTGCTATCTGGATACCTGAACCAAATAACCAGTAAAAAGGATGGTCCGTGGCGAAACTGCGAATTCACACGGTCCATCCTTTTTACTTTGAATAGCATTACTTTGTTTTTCCGCTCCATTGACGCAGATTGTCAAGATACAGTCCGGCAAGCGCCGGCAGCTCCAGTTGCGCTGCGTTCGCATCCTCTTGCGTCACGACGGTAATCAAGCGCCCCTCATAATAAATGCGGATAACACCGTTCCCCTCATCGCTGTCAGCCACAAAACGGTCGGCCGAAAAATCCGTCGCTCCCGCGGCCCGGTATAACGATCCGGCGGCAAAATACGCCCGGCAAGACGGCTTGTAGTTATCATAACTGGTCCTAAACGGCGGCAAAGCCCATTCGCCTTGCGTAACCCGCGCGGTCTGTCCGTCAATGACGACTTGCGGATATATGCCGGCCTGCCCCATCGTTTTTTTCACCAAAGCAACCCGGGTCTCCGGCTCAGGATGGGACGAAAACAACCCGTAACTCGGCTTATTTTCCATATCCGCTAGTTTTTGCATAGCGAGCAGCATGCTGTATGGATTATAACCGGCGTTGTTCGAATGAACAAACCCCAGGCGGTCCGCTTCCCTTTCGTCTTCGCGGCTATAGCCGGCCATCAGCGCATTATAGGCCAAGTTCTGCAAAAAAACGCCGCGATCGCCAAAAATAAAGCCAAACAAGATCCCCATCGTCATACTTTTTTCCATCTGCCGAACCGTATGGCGCTTCACCACATGGCCCAGCTCATGGCCTAATACCCCTGCCAATTCGTCATCGGACGGCATATAATCAATCAAGCCCTGAAAAACATAAATGAATCCACCCGGCAATGCCAACGCGTTCACTTCTTTTGACTTTAACACCTTAAACGTGTAGGGAAGGTCTTTACGGTCACTTACCGCGACCATGCTGGCCCCGATGCGCCCAACCCGGTCCTGCAGTTCAGCATCTTCAACCAAACCGTATTTTTTTTCCAGATCATTGGCCACACTGCGGCCGATGTTGATTTCGTCCTTCGTACTAATTAACCCGGCTTCAACGACCTGTAAACTCCCAATCCCGCCAAGAATAGCAAAACAAACCAATAAGCCCGCGACTTTACGCCAAATTGCCAGCAACACGATCACCGCCTTATTGCTCATTTTTTCTTAACCGGAGTGCGCTGTTCCATGATTTCGATCTTCAGAATTTCTTTTTAGCCATTTCCTGGCCGCTTTACGAAAGCGCTGCCAATCATCCCATAGTTCCGCCTGCCGGCCTTGCAGCTCGCAAGCCTGCCAGCCCATCAACAACCCGGCATCCCGGTGCAAAGCACGGCTTGAACGGCTTTGCAGCCATTGCTTGAATAATTCAGCCGTCAATTGGATATCACGAATAGAACCAAGCCCGTCCTGAAGTTTTTTTAAACGCTCCGTTAACTTGCTGGTACGGTCCAACAAATCGGAGAAAATCTCCAGCATATACCGAAGTTTTTTACCAAGAATACGCAGTGCATGAAGACTGTCCGGATCGGAAAAATCCAAATCTTTTTCCATTTGCAAAATATTTTCCAGCCAATCACGAACACGCCCTTGGACAAACACCTGCAGCGGCTGATCATTTTGCTGGTTTACCTGTTCAAGGCGTTCGATTTCTCCGGCCAACCAGGCCCACAACGCTAAATACAGCGCAGTGGCTGCTCCTTTATCGAGCGCAGCGGAACATTTCGTCCATGCCGCCTGCCGCTCATCAGCAAGCACCTCATCCAGCCAAAAACGTCCGCTGACAGAAAACGATTTACGTCGCAATACCTCTTGCCAGCTTGCCGCCGTCACATCAATTTCCCGTAAATATCCTGTTTCACGGCCTTGCTGCCGCAACAATTCCTGATATTGTTCATATTTTTCCGGCGCCAATAACGGTTTTGTGAACGAGAGCGCCGATCGCAGCCGCCGCAAGGCAATCCGCAATTGATGCAAGGTCTCCGGATCCTCGCTATAGGTGGAAAATTGTTCTTCGGCGTTCATCACTTCAATCAGTAGTGCAGTTAACAACCGCAGTAACTCTTCCTGCGCAGGTTCCTTGCCGTGAAACCGGTAAGCAGGGGTGGTACTGCTGTCTTCTTTCGCTGTATCAGCCATTCCGGCCAACTGCAAAGCGCGAAAATATTTGCTGCGCGGCTCCACCCGCACAGGAAATAGCTTTGCCAATTCCGCACCTACAGTCAATACAGCTGACGGACTCCCTTTTTTCAGCTCCAATTCCACTTCGGCGATCATTTCTTTTTGCCCGCCTGCTAAAATTTCTCCCAAATCAACCACAAATTCTATCTGGCTGCCGTCAGAAACGACAAGATCCCGTTTGTAACGGGTAAACCGGGTAGCAAAAATCGCTTCCAGGGGTTCATCCCCCATCACTGCATGCAGCCGCTCTCCAATTGCCGTAGCAAAAAACACGGCCACGGAGGGCTCTTGGTCTACTAAAACTACAGAATATTCTTCCCGCTGGTGCAGCCCGCCTTCGGAACTGCCACCGGCTTTCACCGTCGCAACCCAACGACCATCCTCCAGCCGGACACGGTAGGCCATTCGTGCTGCTTGCAACCGCCGTGACGGCGTATCATAATACTGCGACTCCAAAAGATCCCGCTGAACGGCACTCACACGATCCACACCAGGCAATATGTCCGTCCCGGCAATCTGTTGCCCACATTCGGGAACCAGAAGTTTTAGTTTTAACTCTGTTTCCAAATCACTCACCCGCAAGAGCCTCCTTTCCCCGGTTTAGCGTTCTCCCAACCGGGCTAAAATGCCTGGATGGGCATACCAACGCAATTTCCCTTCCAACGTATGGGGATCTTTCATCTCAATGCCCGCAGCCGACGCCACTTTAAAGGGAAGGATTGCTCCCGTGAGACGGTTACACCACTCGCTCAAATACGGCTCATGCCCCACAATAATAACTACATCTTTCTCTCCCATGTCTCCCCAATACGCAGCCAATCCCATTAGGTCGCCGCCAGGAATCTCCTCTCGTTCCACCAAAGCGGCACGATGCAGCCCATCTGCCAAGATCCGGGCTGTTTGACGGGCTCTGGTTAACGGACTCGTCCAAACTTGCACACGAGAACCCGGTTCAATATACAAAGCAATCCCCGCCACGGCATCTTTGACTTCCCGGCGTCCGGCTCCGGTAAGCTCCCGGTCGAAATCATGCATCCCGGAAGTAAGTTTCTCTGCTTTGCCATGGCGTATTAAAATCAAGTTCACCTCGACCACCCCGCTATAAAACAATGTACCGCATTTACCGGATCCGCACTGGCCCAGATCGCAGAAATAATAGCCAGTCCATCAGCGCCCGCCTCGAGCACCGGCGCAGCATTGGCAAGCGTAATTCCACCAATTGCAACAACCGGCACCGTCGGAAATTCCGCTTTTAACGCCCGCAAAGGGTTCATGCCGCAAGGCTGCTTCGCATCTTTTTTGGTTGGGGTCGAATAAATAGGGCCTATGCCAATACAATCAGCGCCGGCTAAAATTGCCGCCCGGCCTTCTTCATACGTATTGGCCGATATGCCGATTTCTTTTTCCGCCCCTAACAACTCCCTGGCGACTACATACGGCAAATCATTCTGGCCTAGATGAACTCCTTCAGCATCCACCGCCATCGCCAAATCAACCCGGTCATTGATGATCAGCGCCGTTTGATATCGGTTAGTAAGCAATTTCATTCGCTCTGCGTCGCGCAACATGGCCAGCCCGGTTTTTGTTTTCGCCCGGTATTGGACCGCCGTCACCCCGGCAGCCAGGCAGGCCTCCAGAATTTCAAAACAATCTTTTTTTTGTAAATATACATCATCGGTCACCAAATAAATGCGATAATCCACTTTTTCTTTCATACTAAACCTCTCCTATGTCAATTGCGCAAAGAAACTTTTCGTCTTTATCCGCGGCGGCGGTTTTTAATTACATCGCGAATGCTATAAATATATAGGCCAAAAAGAACAATCACGATCAAGACCAATAACGGGTTCAATTGATCAAGCTGCGTCCCAAACGTATTGTCTAAGTAATGGAATATATTCCCCAAAATAATTATGCCTATCGTCATCACTGCCAGATAAAATGGCGAACGAAATTTTTCTCGTAAGTTATGGAATAGTCCTTTATTCGTTTGCTCCATCTCTGCACCTCATCTACCAATCATTTACAACCTTGCTTATTCATTCGTCATTTGGTCTGCCATTTTGTCCAAATTTGTCGCCATGACACTAGCCTGTTCAATAGCTCCTGCAATATGCGTGATCGCTGTAGCGATTTGTTCGATAGCTTCGCACACCTGTTCCATTTGTCCGGCTATTTTTGTACTATCGCCTTGCAACGCACGGACGATTACATCAACCTGTTTAATCGACTCTGAACTCGTATTGGCCAACTTACGGATTTCTTCCGCGACTACGCTAAAGCCGCGGCCTTGTTCGCCTACCCTTGCCGCTTCAATGGCAGCGTTCAACCCCAGCAAATTCGTTTGTCCGGCAATATTCTTCACCAATCCCAAAATTTGGTTCGTTTCCTGTACCCGCTGCTGCGATTCTTGCGCAATTTTAACCAGTCGATTGCTGACCCCGGAAATTTCTTGTGACTGGGCGGAAATTTCCTCCGACGTACTAGCCAAAACATTCATGTTTTCCATCAACTTGGCTGCCATATCCTTCATCTCGTTCTGCTGTTCCGTCGATTGAACAAGCACAGCAGCCCCAATGACTTCTTTTTGCTGATTAAAAATCGGTAAGGCCATCGCAATGTAAGGAAGCCCAAACATTGCTTTATCACCACGCGTAATCCGACGCCGTTTTTCATGAATTGCATTATATACGGCTGTATTGACTTTCAGCGGCGTTCCAGGAGCAATCTTTAAATCCAAGTTTTTCCCAGGCTTGTAAAATATATATTTTCCCAAATCCGTAATCGCAACTCCTACATCGCCGCTGCATAAATCGGTCAAACAAGGGAACACCCTGACATAGCCTCGAAGAATTTCTTCATTGGTTTCTTGACAATTTTCCACACCATTCACCCCATATTTTAGAAAAATTCATACCATGCTTGCCCTGTATTCTAAAAAAACAGGAGTGTTGGATTTATTATATCATAATCCAAAACACTCCTGTGAAAAACAATCCATGCATAACAGCGCTCCGCTCGGTCAACCGTAGCGAAAAGCCACTCCAAACGTTCCGCGCGGATACGTCCACTTGACAATACCCTTGTCCTTACACATCACCCGGCAAGTTCCACACTCCAGACAACCGGCATAGTCAAAATTAATCTCCCCATCTTTCAGAGTATACAATACTGCCGGACATACGACCAGACAAGCCTTCGCCTGGCAAGTGGCGCAAATCGCTTTGTCAATGACAATATGCGGCTCATCTTCGTCTACGGTGAATTTGTTGAGCCCTAGCAGTTCTTCAGGCCCTTGCCGTTTTACCGTCATATGTTTCGCACCCCTTTCCAGCCGTCTGCCAGTAATTCGCCCAGCGAGACGTGTTTTTTCACAATATCCCAGATCCCCTTCGTCATCTTCGGCGGTACCTGTCCGTCGATTTTAAACATGTAGTTCATGATTTCACTGGCCATCGCCGGATAGACCGCCGGGATCCGCGGGATATCGATGATTTCCGGGAAACCGGCAAACAGTTTCATGGTCGGGGCCAACTTCAGGTTCTCCAGTTCCTGCATATAGGCAGGGCCGATCCCAGCACTGTCTTTAGCTCCTAAGACTGCGCGGGCGGCAGCAATCCCACTGACAATCGCCAGGTCAATGCCCCGGATGATGGTTCCGGTATTCAGCACAAAGCCGGCCGCATCGCCGATGGCGACAAAGCCGTCCCGGTACAGGTTCTTCGGTACGCCCTTCCAGCCCCGTTCGGACACGAGATGGGCGCCGTATTCCACGGTGGTGCCGCCTTCGACGAGCGGATAAATGGCCGGATGCATTTTGAAATCCTGGAAGATTTCATGGATTTTCTTGCCCCGTTTGGCGGCGCCTTCCGGCGCAAAGATCACGCCGAGCGAGATGCTGTCTTTGTTCGTGTAGAGGAATCCGCCGCCGGTGGTTCCTTCGGTACAGCCAAGGATCAGCCGGGCCGCCCCTTCATCACCGGTCAGGTTGAACCGTTGCTGGATGACTTCTGGCGGCAGTTCGATGATTTCCTTTACGCCTACACCGACATCATGGGCCGTGATATCATTTCGGAGCCCCGCTTTTTGCGCCATGAAGGAGTTGACTCCGTCAGCCGCAATGACGATATCGGCAAACATTTCGTCTTCGCCAGCCAATACGCCGACAACTTTCCCGTCCCGGATAATCAGGTCGTCGACCCGGATTCCGGCCGCAACCATGGCTCCTTGTTCTTCGGCTTTGCCCGCCAGCCATTCATCAAACGGCGCTCTGAGCACGGTATAGGACTGCGGCACGTCGCCGCTGTTATAGGTATAATCAACATAGTCGATCGTGGTACCACTCTGTTCGCCCAGCATCATGATCTGCTCGCGGACTACCTTGCGCTGCAGCGGCGCTTCCGCATGCAAACCAGGCTCCAACAGTTCGAGGGCGTAAGTATACAGCCGACCGCCGGTGACGTTTTTGCTGCCGGCGCTCACGCCCCGTTCAATGACCAGGACGCTTTTGCCTTCTTTGGCCAACAGGTAGGCGCAGGCCGCCCCAGCCGGCCCGGCACCGACGATAATCGCATCAAATTTTTCTTCTTCACTCATTGGTTTGTTTCTCCTATCTTTTCCTCTATGCCTTGCTTTTAATGGCTTCGGTCAACAGAGGAACGATTTGATACAAGTCACCGACAATTCCGTAGTCAGCGGCAGCAAAGATCGGGGCGTTTTCGTTGGTATCGATGGCGACAATCAGTTTGGAATCCCGAATGCCGGCAACGTGCTGGACTTGTCCGGATACACCCATGGATAAATAGATGACCGGCTTGACTTTTTGTCCGGATAAACCAACATACGCTTCGTTCGGCAGCCAATGATAATCTTCAGCGACGCTTCGGGTGCAGCAAATTTCCGCGCCCATGGCAGCCGCCAGATCTTCGGCTAATTTCATGTCTTCCTGTTTGCCAACGCCGCGGCCCACACAGACTAATTTTTCCGCAACACTAATGTCCGCGCCCTGACGGACGATTGGCTGCACATCGACAGAAACGATTTCGCCGCTGCGGCTGGCATCCTGGGCCGGTACATCATAAGCGCGGGGAGGAATGGTGATGACATTCATTCCGCCAAGCACTTCCGTGCAGACGGCTAACCCGCCATACAGCATGCGTTCGGTTTCCAGGGCTCCGTCAACAAATTGCACTTTTTGCGCATCGGTAATCAGTCCGACTTTCAAAGCGGCGGCAGCTTTGGCTGCCAAATCTTTACCCCGCAAGGTTCCGCCGATGAACAATACATCGGGCTGCGCTTGGGCGGCTTGGGCGGCAATGGCTGCTGCGTAGCTTTCCGGCCAAGAATTATTTCCTTTCAACACGATAACCTTATCTGCTCCTGCAGCGATTAACGATTGTGCATCTTGTTCATTAATTGTCAGCGCGCAAATCGGCTGTTGCATAGCAGCCGCCAACTCCTTGCCCAGGGTGATGCTTTGCTGCGCAATGATTGTGTCTTCCGAATAGATCCAGATTCCTGCCATTATTCTTTCCTCCTTTTACAGTACGCCTTCTTTTGTGAGGCTGGCAACCAAGCTAGCCACTTTATCCGCTGGAG
>JAGFXW010000306.1 GCA_017861495.1 Bacillota bacterium | reverse complement strand
AGCACGAACTTTATCCAGTTTCAAGGGGGAAATACGGTCTTTCTCTCCTTACGCTCCTGCTTTCTTATTCGAAGACCGGAATAATTTTCCGGAATACGGTTTCATTTTGGCGAATTTTATCTTCGTTTCCGAGAACGCAGAAATAATTCTCCCGCATAGCAGTTCCCACCAAATCCGCTAAAGCATGAATATCCTCAATGCCGGTAGCCAGGATTTCATCCCGTTCTTTTTGAATATCTTGTTGCGTAATCTTGCGGATATAGCTGGATGCAGCCCGTTCCCCCTTCATCGGAGGGGTTAACGGCGTATCGATTTTGCTCATGGTGCCAATAATGTATTTCGTCATTTCCCGTTCATCGCATTGCAACCCCCGCAGATAATCCGCCGTTTGATCGAAAACTTGCAGGCTTTCGACCAAATTAGGATCGCGGTAAGAACCGAAAACCATATTGCCATTGCGGTAAAAATTGGCAAACCCGCCATAGGCGCCGCCCTGCACCCGTATCTTGGTCCAGAAATAGTCATACCGCAACATCGTTTCCAAGACCCGCATACTGCCATGGTACGAATAGCCACGATTACGGAAGTTCGCTGCTTTGGCGACATACTGGACCTTGCCGGGAGTCATAAGTCCTTCATTACAGTCCAAAAACGCCAATTTATAATCCTGTTTTGGCATGCTTTCGCTTCCCAACGAGCCGGCCAACCCTGCGAACGCAGTTTGGAAGGCAGGATAATGCTCCTCATCCGCCGTCAAACCAACCAACAAATTGGCTTTGACAAACAGCTTTTTGGCAACCGCGGCTAAATTATCAGCAATTTCTTGCTTGCGGGTAGTAAAGTTCTTTTCAATATCAACCAAAAACTGATAAAACGTCAACATGGCCTGCTCATTGTAGCGGCCGACCGGTGAAAAATAGGCTAACGTTCGGGTAGCCACAATATTGCGCCCCAACCGGAACAAACTTTGCGACCAGTTTTCCTTGGTTTCAGCAACAATTTCCTGCAACCGCTTCGTATCATGGTAATCGCTGCCGGTTAAAATCTGCTGCAACAATTCCATGACCGTGGGCAATTTTTCCACCAATGCCTTCACGCTGACAATAAACTTCGGGTAATACACCGTATCGGTAGTTCCTTCGCTATAAGCGGCTGCATCATACCCCATTCCGCCGCTGTGGATATTAACCTCATTGGCCAAATCACTGTACGTGTATTTTTCAGTGGAGATTTTCCCCAGCATATCCGAGAGCAAATACATATACGGTATTTGTTCCTCCGGAATAACCGCAGCATCAAAATAAAAGCTGAGATACGCAATTTTATTCGTAAACAATGGAGAAAACAGGATCGTTGTTTCTTCTTCCCGGCGAACATCCAACACAATTTTTTCCGCTTCCTTTTTGATATCTGCACGGTCCAGCAGAGGAATTGTGGCTAAATTTTCCGGCGAATCCGGAGCCTCCTGCCGTCGTTTGAGATCCTGGGTCTGCCGGACGAGCACATCAATTTCAGCCGCTGATAAGGTTGCCTTATACGCCGCCAGCTCTTCGCGCACCTGCGAATCAATTTGGTCTGTCATTCCCGGATGCGGCTTGAGGATCACCAAGGCCCGGTGTGTGTTGTCCATCAGGCATTGCTCAATAATGCTTTCAAAATACCGTTCCGTTAATGCTGTTTTTATTTTCGCCAAAACAGGTTCGTATTCCAGCTGCAGGAACGGGCTCTCACCGTACAGCCAGCTTTCCATACAGTTGATGTTATAAATTAAGCCTTTGGGGTTGGTACCGTAGTTGGCTTCCCGCAACCGGAATTCCAGCAAATTAATCGAGGCCTCGATTAATTTTTTATCGATTCCTGCTGTCGTTAACTGCTGCAAAGTCTGGTAAACCACTTTGACAAACGCATCTTCCTTCTCCGGATTCGACCCACTGACAGCAATCGTCAGTACCGGCTGGCGCATTCCTTCCTGAAAATTACCAAAGACATCTTTGCCGATACCGGCTTCGATCAATGCTTTGCGCAAAGGCGCCGCTGGACTTTCCAGCAACATATGCTCCAGAACTTGAAAAGCCAGGATCGTTTCCGGGTTTGTCGCCTGGCCAACCACAAAATTCATACTAAAAAACGTTTTATCCACTGTCTTTTCCGTCAAAGAAACCGGATAATCATATTCCGCTCTTACCGTTTTACTAAACGGAGCCTGTAAGGGGATTGCCGTTTCAACCGGAATGCGGGTAAACGAATTCAGATACGCTTCATCAAAAAATTTCAATGTGTCCAGCAAGTCCATATCACCGTACAAATAAATGTAACTGTTGGACGGATGATAGTAAGTCCGATGAAAATCCAAAAATTGTTCTTGTGTTAATTGGGGAATAAACTCCGGATCGCCACCGGATTCATGCCCATAGGTCGTATCTGGAAAAAGGGTTTTTAGAATTTTTTGTTCTAAAATCGCATCCGCCGACGAAAAAGCGCCCTTCATTTCATTATAAACGACCCCTTTATACGTCAGTTCGGCTTCCGGGGCTTCTATTTCATAATGCCAACCTTCCTGCATCAAGGTCTCCGGGCTTTGATAAATATTCGGATAAAACACAGCGTCCAGGTAAACATCCATCAAATTGCGGAAATCTTTATCATTGCGGCTAGCCACCGGGTACATTGTTTTATCCGGAAATGTCATTGCGTTCAAAAATGTGTTTAGAGAACCCTTGACCAATTCTACAAATGGCTCTTTAAGTGGAAATTTGCGTGATCCGCAAAGGACCGAATGTTCAATGATATGCGGCACACCGGTGCTATCGGCAGGAGGTGTACGAAAACTAATGGAAAACACCTTGTTATCATCCTTGTTTCCCACATAAAAGAGCTGCGCTCCGCTTTTTTCGTGCATAAAAATTAATCCCTGTGAATGAAGTTCATTAATTTTTTTATCCTCCACTAAACGGAACCCATGA
>JAGFXW010000305.1 GCA_017861495.1 Bacillota bacterium | reverse complement strand
ACAACGTGGTCGCCTACGGCTAACTCCGTCTCATTTTCCGGAACTTCCACCACTTCACCGGCTACTTCATGGCCGATGATGCGCGGATACGATACCAACGGGTTTGTTCCCATATAAGCGCCTATATCCGAGCCGCATATTCCTAAACTACGAACTTTAATTAATACTTCATTTTCCTTGCGTTTTGCATGCGCAATTTGTTCAACGCTAATATTTCCTGGTGATTGCAAACAGACAGCATCCATAAGTATGAAAAATCCTCCTTTTGATTTGGCGTTCTTACGGGTCTACAACGTCACACCGTTTTTAAATATCGCAATTTCCCGAAAACCCATTTCTTCGGTATTAGTCGGCCGCCCGGAAGCGATCTCTAAAATATAAGCAAAAAATTTCCCAGTCATTTCTTCCATCGATGTTCCGGTTAACAGTTCGCCGGCATTAAAATCCATCCAATGCGGCTTGCGCCGGAACAGTTCACTGTTTGATGCGACTTTGACCGTAGGCACTGCCGTTCCTAATGGAGTTCCCCGGCCCGTCGTAAAGAGTACCATATGGCAGCCGGCAGCGGCTAAAGCTGTTGACGCAACCGCATCATTTCCCGGCCCGTTCAAAAGATTAAGACCTTTAGACTGTATGGTTTCTCCATATCCCAGCACGTCGGTAACAATAGCCCGGCCGCCCTTTTGCGTACAGCCCAGCGATTTTTCTTCCAGCGTGGAAATTCCGCCTTTTTTATTTCCTGGTGACGGATTTTCGTAAACCGGTTGATTGTAAGACATAAAATAGGCTTTAAAATCATTAATCAACGCCACAATTTTCGCAAATACTTCTTCATCCCGCGCGCGGTTCATTAAAATCGTCTCAGCGCCAAACATTTCCGGCACTTCCGACAAAACAGTACTTCCCCCGCAGGCGATTAATTGGTCGGAAAACGAGCCTAAAAGCGGGTTCGCTGTAATGCCGGAAAATCCATCCGATCCACCGCATTTTAAACCAACCACCAATTCAGAAGCAGGGCAATTCTCCCGTTGAAATTGACCGGCATAACCTATTAATTCTTCCATTAATTCTTTGCCGGCAGTAATCTCATCTTCAACGTCCTGCGCATTTAAAAACTTCACCCGCTCCGAATCATAAGCGCCGAGTACCTTTTTAAATTCATCAATATGATTGTTTTCACAGCCCAAGCCGACGACCAAAATTCCGCCGGCATTGGGATGATTGATCAGTGCGGCTAAGATGCGTTGCGTCGCTTGATGGTCACCACCTAGTTGGGAGCAACCATACGGATGGGTAAAGGCAAAAACACCTTCGACGTTGCCCTGGGTTTGAACATTGTCATTGCCCCAATTTGCCAGCAGTTGCGCCGTCCGGTTGACACAACTCACTGTCGGGATGACCCAAATTTCATTGCGGACTCCTACTGTGCCATTCTTGCGCCGATAGCCTTGAAAATAAGACTGGCATGGGCCGCCTTTCATTTCCGGCAAATTCGCTTCATATGAATATTCCAATAAATCCCCTAAATTTGTTTTGATATTATGGGCATGAACCCATTGGCCGGCTAATATTTTCTGAATAGAATGACCGATAGGAAAACCATACTTCATGATATTTTGGCCTGGTTCCAAGTCAATCAACGCGATTTTATGCCCTTGCGCGATATCTTCAGCGGCTGTGATTTCTGTTGAACCAACCGTAATTGTTTCGCCTTTTGTTATATCTCTTAAAGCAACAGCTACATTATCCTTGTCATGAATCTTTAGCAGGGACACCCTTGGCCACCTCCGACCATATCGGTAATGGTTGCTCGTATTCCATTATTCGTAATCCGATGCAGATATTCAGCAGTTTTTTCTGTCAGCCCGCTGACCTGGTTCAAATCCTGATCCCAAAGGTCACTGTTGCCGAGCACCGCTTCGGCCAATTTAAAAGCCGCGGACTGGCTGCCGTCATATTGGCTCCAGGCGGAAGCAAAGAACTCCAATGCCGCCAAATCATCTTTCATAATAAACTCGCCATTGTCCCGCTGGGCCCGCATTTCCGATCCTGCAATGTTCCCCTTTTGATATACAGCAATCAATGCAGCCAGGGAAAAAGTTAATAAATCCGGCAGCTTACCGTTGAGCTCCTTATATTCCAATATGGACGGCAGCACTCTGGCCTTGAACTTCGAAGAAGAATTAAGCAGAATACTAAGCAAATAATGTTTGATAAACGGATTGCGGAATCTCTCGACGACAGCATCAGCAAATTCATTCAGCATCTTCTTATCCAAATTTACCGACGGAATGATTTCATCATAAACAATTTTTCGTACATATTTGCCCATGATCGCATCATCCATCATCTCGCCAACCGTTTCCAGGCCGTATAAAAACGCTGCCGGCACGGAAGAAGTGTGCGCGCCATTTAGGATGCGGACTTTTCGAGTCCGATACGGGGTCATATCGTCAGTCCAAACTACATTGAGACCAACCTCGGTAAACGGCAGTCGTTTGGCTAACTCCTCTGATCCTTCAATCACCCACAGATGGAACAATTCGCCTGTATCGAGCATCTGATCTTCATAACCTAAATGTTCCCGGATCGCAGCGACTTCATCTTTGGGGTAACCGGTCACCACTCGATCGACTAATGAATTATGAAATGAATTATGTTGCTCGATCCAGGTCTTAAAGCCGTCTGGCAAATTCCAGGAAGCCGCAAGTTTTAGGATCGTATCTTTTAATTTGTCTCCGTTGCGGTCAATAAGTTCGCAGGGAATAATGACCATGCCTTTATTCGGGTCACCGTTAAAATGTTGATAACGATGATATAAATAAGCGGTTAATTTTCCCGGAAAGGAGCTGGGTGGCGTCATGGCCAAAGAATCATTCGGCTCATACACAATACCCGCTTCCGTCGTATTGGAAATTACGAATTCAATGTCCGGATTTTCTGCGCAGGCCAGATAGCCGCTCCAATCCTCATAT
>JAGFXW010000105.1 GCA_017861495.1 Bacillota bacterium | reverse complement strand
AAAAGGTGGCTGTGGGGGCTGAATTCTTCTTAACCCAGCCTGTTTTTGCAGATCAGACCATCGATTTTTTGCCTCGGATCGAAAAGAAAGAACATGTCAAGCTATTAGGCGGCATTATGCCGCTGGTCAGTTACCGGAATGCCCAGTTCCTGAATAATGAGGTTCCGGGAATTCAGGTGCCGGAAAAAATAATGAACCGTTTTGACCGTTCGATGGATCGGGAAACGGCAGAAAACCTGGGAATTGAAATTGCCGTGGAAATTGCAAACCGTATTCGAGAGTATGTAGATGGTTTTTATTTCATTACGCCGTTTAACCGCGTGGAAATGATCATAAAAATTATTCAAAAGCTGGGGTTATGATGTAAAACAACGCTTCGCCAGACTGATGATGGTCTGGCGAAGCGTTGTTTTAAGTCGATTTATCGCGGAGTCCAAAGGACCATGCGCGGTTTGTTGATTTTTTTTGCCAGTTCTTCTACCGGTCCGTGTTCCATGCAGGCGGCCATGCAGGATTGGACGCAGGCTGGTTTTTTGCCTTGTTTGGTTCGTCCGGCGCACAGTACGCAAAGCTCGGTAGGGAAGGGGATATAGGCAAGATAGGCTTTGTCGTTGGGCAAAGCCTGGATCGTTTCAATAACCCGCATGCCGCCCATTCCGGCCGGCCAGTTGTATTCCTGGGCACAGGCAATTTCGCAGGTGTGGCAGCCGGTACAATATTCATAATCGATCAATAATCCGTAGCCGGTATTTTTTTTGCTCATTATGCTTCATCTCCTTTGACTTTGTATACCTTGCATAACATGTGTTTGATGGGGGAGCCTAACCCGTCTTTGCCGACGCTGTTCATAGGGATCAGCGTGTTGATGTTGGACCGGAAGGTGCCGTAGAGGTTCGGTTCACTGCCTTCTTCTTCCGGGAACCACCAGCCATGCGCCGCCATAACCATCCAATCGGGCACTTCGAGGGTAACCTTGGCTTTGAGCTTGCATTTGCCAAACCAGTTTTCTACCCAGACCCATTCGCCGTTTTCAATCCCTAAGTTTTTCGCTGTTTTCGGGTTGATTTCGACAATCGGATCCGGATCCAGCTGCCGGAGCCAGGGAATGTTTCGGTGTTCGGAGATAAAGAAGGCAGCGGATCTGCGTCCCGTACCTAAGATGAGCGGATACTCCTTCGTTAAATCCGGCCTGCTCACCGGCGTGAACGGCGGCTCCTCATAATGGGCGACCGGGTCCAGATCCCACTGCTCGCGCAGTGTCGAATACAATTCGAATTTGCCGGAGGGAGTTTGAAAACCGGGCTTTTTGTCTTTGCGCAGCAACCCTTTTTCGAACCGGTGGTACGGGGCGCTGGGATGGCCTTCCGGCGGGAACGCCCAGCCTTTTTCCTGTAATTCTTTAAAGGTCATGCCGGAGGACTTCAGGATATCGTCAAAGACTTCATGGACGGTGTTGTATTTGAATTCGGGATCGAGGCGCTTGGCCAGTTCAAAGTTGATTTCCACATCGGATTTGCAGTCTTCGACTTCCATGACTTTGTTGATGGTCTGCAGCGGGACCCACCAGGACCGAATGCTGTCTTTTTCCAGAAATGAGGTTGCCGGCAGGACGATGTCGGCGAGTTGCGCGGTTGGAGTCATAAACAAATCCACCACTGCCACGAAATCAAGTTTTTTCAGAGCATCCTTCCATTTCAATGGGTCCATTCCGATCCCGGCCAAGGGGTTGGTGGTTTGCAGCCACATTCCTTTTATCGGGTACGGGTCGGCGGAAAAGATTTGATCGATGACCAAATCGGTGTGGGCCCGCCAGATGAATTTGCTGATAGGGCCGTATTTGTCAACACCGATCCGTTTTTTATCAATCTCTTTGGATTTTAATTTAATCGTTCCTTCTGCGCCAGGCAGGGCGTAAGCGACTGCGTCAAACGCATAGCGGGAAATGACATTGCCGCCGGGGATATCCAGGTTGCCTGTAATCGCCCAAAGGTCGGCGATGGCCTGCGTTGTCGGCGTGATGGCCGGAGTCATATCGATCGGTTCGCCCCAATGGATGGCGGCCGGCTTGCTTTTGGCGTAGAGAAGGGCCGCGTCCCGTAATTCTTTTACCGGTACCATGCTGATTTCGGATACCCGTTCCAATGGGTATTCGTTCACGCGTTGGCAGAGGTTATGCCAAACCGTTTGGCACAGGACTGTTTCACCGCTTGCCAACGTAATTTCAAAGGGCCCTTCCAGAGCTGGCCGAACCGGGGAAACGGTTTTATACTGGACTTGGACGGAATCCCAAACAGCCGGCTGTGATGCGGCAGAATCCCAGACTACATAACTGTCGCCTGATTCATTGGCATCAAGTTCATTGGCCTTTAGGAGTTTTCCGGTATCGCAGCGGATCAAGTGCGGGGCATTGGTCCATTCTGCGACGAATGTTTGGTCATACAGGCCTTCGTTAATGATCACGTTTAAGAAGCCCATGGCGATCGCGCCATCCGTTCCCGGCCGGAGCCGCAGCCAGACATCGGCCCGGGAAGCGAAAAAGGACAGGCGGGGATCGATGCAGATGATTTTGGTTCCCTGTTTCATTAAGTCAATAATCCAGTGGCCGAACACGTTATCCGGGCAGGTAGAAGGGATATTGTAGCCCCAGATTACGATGCACTCCGGCTTGGTGTAACGGGGGTCTTCGTACCGTTCGGGAAACCATTGCGAGGCATCCATGATGCAATAATCCCCCTGCACGGTAGTTACCGCTGCGATGCGGGGGCTGTAGCAGGCTAAGCCGCTTAACGCGAACATGACGTTAGGGCTGCCGTAGGCATACGCCAGCATGCAAATCCAAGCTCCGATGTCCCGGCCGGTACCCATAGAGAAGATCACGCTTTCGGCGCCGTACTCATCACGGATTTTCGACATTTTTTCTTCGATATAATCAAACGCTTCTTCCCAGGAAATTTCCTGCCATTTGCCTTCGCCCCGTTCGCCGACCCGTTTTAAAGGCCGTTTAATCCGGTCGGGGTGGTACACGTATTGCGTCATTGCCAGACACCGGGCGCAAATCCGCCCCTGGTTCCAGGGATGGTCAGGATCACCCTCGATCTTCACCAGCTTGCCATCTTCGATATGGGCCAATACGCCGCAGCCGCCATGGCAGCCGGCCCCTGCAGACCATGCGGTAGTTTGCACAATCTTACGTTCTTTGCTCATACAACAACCTCCTATTGTTTATTGTGCCATTGTTGGGGTAAGTGGTAACCTTAGCAGATAAAATAAAAAATCCCGCCCCTATAAAGGGACGAGATGTATTCCCGTGTTACCACCCAGCTTGTATTTCTACCACTTCAGATACGGAAGCACAGCCTCGATATCCTATCCCTGTAACGGCGGCTCCCGGCATAGCCTACTTGTCGCGTGGATCGCCAGCGCGTTTTCAGCCTGCAACTCCAAGGTGTATTTCCTGCGCAGTCAACGTCCGGTTTTCACCACCCACCGGCTCTCTGGGCATTCACGTGCGATTACTTTTCCTCATCATCGTCATTTCTAATATGCAATTTTTTACTATTATAATTCCATGGTTTAACTTTTGTCAAGGAAAGTTTCACACAATTCTTGTAAATTGAACTTATTCGATGCGGGGCAACCGGCAGCCGGTTCTGACCTATTTGTTCAAGATCTGTTAATATAGAAACAACTTTGTTTAAGATGTGCTAAAATAGAAACAACGTTGTATTGTAATGCCTACAGGAGGAAAAAGATGGCGGTTGATTTACATATACACACGAACGCAAGTGGAGACGGGGAGTTTTCCCCTAAAGAAATTATTTGGATGGCCAAGGAAAATAACCTTCAGACGATTGCCATAGCGGATCATGATACGGTTCGCAACGTCGAAGAAGCCATATTTTGGGGCGGACAGCAGGGGATTGAAGTGATTCCTGCCTGTGAATTCTCTGCCATATACATGGGGAAGTGGCTGCATATTTTGGGGTATTTGATCGATTATAAGCGCCCGGAGATTATAGAGTGGTGTTCTGAAATTGAAAATGGACGCTGGAATATTGTGGATGAGCAAATTGCCAAACTGCGTGAAGCCGGTTTTTATTTAGAGAAAGACAAGGTGTTGGAAACTGGCGCTTATCCCATGCCGGCTTCGTACGCGAAAGCACTGTTTGCCGATCCCCGCAACAACCATAACCCGCTGTTGAAGCAATACCGGTCACAGAAGAATTATATCATCCGCTTTTCACTGGATTGGCTGGTGACGGGGCGCCCGTACAAGGTTTCCCAGTATATTCCGGATGTGAAAGAGGTGATCCGGCTTGTCCTTCGATGCGGCGGCGTTCCGGTTTTGGCCCATCCGGCGGCCACAATCCGGTTTGAGGAAGAAGAAATCATTGATGCCTTGCTGAAGATGGGACTCGTAGGTATTGAAGCCTTTACTACCTGGCATACACAGGAACAGGAAGAATACTATTACCGCTATTGTCAAGAAAAGAAGATTCTTGTCACGTGCGGCAGCGATTTTCATGGAAGGAGCAAACCAGATATCCGGATTGGCCAGGTTCGGAACAACGGTTGTGATGTTGTAGCGAATTTGAAACAGGTTGCGAGAGATAAGGCTGTTTTACGCGGATAATTTGCCGATGTGTGTTGTTCGTTCTTTTGAGATCCACAAACATAGATGGTATTATACTTTAGATTCGGGCATTTGCCTGGATCTTTTCAGTTATACGGGCAGAAAGTGCAGCTGTTTGTTGGTGGGATAACTGCGGGAAGGATTTTCCGGTATTTCAATATATCGTATCGTTATAACGGAAAAGATGAATCTTGGGAAAGAAAAGTGGAGTATATTGTGCCAAATAATGTCTAAAAAAGAAACAGCATGATACAAAATAAACATCGTTATCTACAAAGTATACATTTATTAGCAAAAAAACCGAATGGATTATATAAAATTTATACAATTAGCAGAAATTTTACCGCTGAATTTACTATTTTTTACAGTAATTTCAGTCTTTTTACCCGCGGTAGCGTAAAGTTGCTTAAAGCTGTGCGTGAAAAAATGCAGGTTGAACAGGCTGTAACGCAAATAAGTACGGCTTGCCACCGGCTGGATCGCAGATACTTCAGGTAGGGTTTATGCCGTTCGGAGGCAGAAAACTCTCCTTGCATTAAGCGTAGTTTCTGTTTATTGGCACGAATTTTGCATTTAATGCTCGTTAGTATTAAATGTTTTTAAAAGTATGAATTTTAAAAAAGACAAGGGGGTGGAAGTGGCGGTCGACTGGTTTCCGGGTAAGAAATTTGTGTGTGATTAGAATGGGAGGCTATGTATTAAATGGAAGTATTAGGAATTATTATAAGTTTGTTGCTGTTGATGTTCTTTGCGTACAAAGGGTTTTCGGTAATTTACCTGGCTCCTATGTTTGCCTTATTGGCAGCTGTTAGTCAGGGTTTGTCCCCCTTGCCGGCCTATACTGAATTGTTTATGGGTAAAGCGGTTGGCTTTGTAAAAGTATTTCTTCCGGTATTTGTACTGGGCGCAATGTTCGGAAAAGTGATGGAAGATACGGGGATGGCAAAATCCATCGCTAAATTCGTTACAGAAAAGCTCGGTGAAAAATATACGATTATTGCAATTGTGCTTACCGGCGCTTTTGTTACTTATGGTGGAATGAATGGTTTGGTTGCTGGTTTTGCGGTTTATCCAATTGCTGCTAACTTGTTCCGGCAATCGAACTGGCCGAAACGTTTTATTCCGGCGACGATGTTTCTTGGATTTGGTACAGCGACGATGGATGCTCTTCCTGGTACGCTGCAGCATATTAACATCATTGCAACGTTCTATTGGGGCACTACGGTTTATGCCGCTCCGGTTATTGGTACGATTGGCGGCGTGGCGATCCTTGGACTTGGTATCTTCTGGATCAGCCATCGGATTAAAAAAGCAGTTGCCAAGGGTGAAGGTTATGGTACCGGACATATCAATGAAGCGGAATTAAGCGAAGACATGAAGTTGCCGCATCCGATCCTTGCTATTCTGCCGCTGCTGATTGTTATTGGCCTTAACTTTGCTTTAACCGTCTTGGTCAAATGGGATCCTACCATGTTAGATCCATATATTGCCATGAAACTGCCGCTGGTAACGACAAAATTGAGCTCCATTCTTGCTGTTTGGGCTTTGACTACCGCGGAAGTGGTTGCTATCATTGTTGCATTGGCTATTGGCTGGGGCAATATCAGTAAAACTGGTGTTTCCAAAGCATTGAATGCCGGCGCTATCGGTTCCTTGCTGGCTGTTATGAACGTAGCTTCAGAAGTTGGTTATGGTAACGTTATCTCTGCATTGCCTGGTTTTAAATCCGTTGCTACTTTCTTGCTGGGATTAAGTTTTGGCGGAAGCCCGCTGATGTCAGAAGCAGTAACTATTACCACTCTGGCTGGTATGAGCGGATCAGCTGCCGGCGGTATGGTAATTTCGTTGGAGTTGATGGGTAAATCTTGGCTGGCCTGGGCTCAACAGATTGGTATGTCGCCGGAAATTCTTCACCGTATCGGCTGTATGGCTGCCGGTGGTATGGATACATTGCCGCATAACGGCGGGATTATTACGTTGCTGGCGATTTGTGGTCTTACCCATAAACAGTCCTATCCGGATATCTTTGCACTGACTATAATGAAAACAACTATGGCGTTTCTCATGATGGGACTTGCTGTAATAACTGGGTGGGTATAACACCGTTTTCTTAGTAAGACTCATTCAAGAACAATACTTAATTCCGATATAGAATGCTACTTAATTTCTACACAGAACAATACTTATTTTCTACCTGAACTAATTTTGTACAAACGAGGGTTTGTACACCACTTCCAAACCACTTGTTGTTTTCGGCAACGGATTCAACAAGTGGTTTTTCCATGCATAAAAGAGTATGAAAAGATCCTGGTCTATTCCGCACATGCGGTTTAAACTAGGATCTTTTTTGCATTAGGTTTTTAGAGAGTTATTGGCTTGCATTTGTCTGCTGATTAATAAAACGCTTTAGCAAGCTTTAATCTTTTTAAACTCTTCCGTCAATACCGGCAGTACTTCTAAGGCGTCACCGACAATTCCAAAATCGGCAATTTTAAAAATATTGGCTTCCGGATCTTTGTTGATCGCAATGACGACATCTGAAGAAGACATCCCGGCCACGTGCTGGATCGCTCCGGAGATGCCGCAGGCGATGTAGACTTTCGGTCCTACGGTCTTACCGGTTTGGCCTACTTGGTGCATATGCGGTTTCCAGCCGGCATCGACAACAGCCCGCGAAGCGCCAACGCTGCCGCCGAGAACATCTGCTAGGTCTTCGATCAGAGAGAAATTTTCCGGTTTCCCCATTCCGCGGCCGCCGGAAACGATGACTTCGGCTTCTTCCAGGTTGCAGGAAGTTGTGCAAACCCGGATCACTTCAATTAATTTTGTCCGGATGTCGTCTGCTTTGACCTTGCTTGCCACCCGGATGATTTCACCTGTTTTGCTATAGTCTGGTACCGGGCGTTTGAAAACGGACGGCCTGACAGTACCCATTTGCGGCCGTTGATCCGGGCAAAGAATGGTTGCCATTATATTGCCGCCGAAAGCCGGACGGGTCCAGGCCACTAAACCAGTAGCCTCGTCGATGCCCAAATTGGTGCAGTCTGCTGTGAGCCCGGTATTCACCCGACAGGCAACACGTGGCCCTAAGTCCCGGCCGTCATTCGTTGCGCCTAATAAAATCACCGATGGTTTATAGGTGCCAATCAAATCTTCGAATACAGCGGTATAGCCATCTGTATTGTAATGGCTCAACTCAGGCGCTTCTACCAAATATACTTGGTCTGTTCCGCTGGCGAAGAGTTCCTTGGAAACGCTTTCCACGTTTTCGCCGATTAAAACGGCGGCCAATTTTTGTTGCATGCTGTCAGCCAATTTGCGGCCTTCGCCCAGCAATTCAAGGCTGACATTGCGCGGTTTTTTATCGGAT
>JAGFXW010000104.1 GCA_017861495.1 Bacillota bacterium | reverse complement strand
CCCCCGCCGAACCCTTAGAGCGAACTTAGTTCGAGTGTTATAGCCTGTTGATCCCCGACCTAAGAGGGCGGGGTCTTACAGGCTGTTAACGAGATAAATTCACAATATTATAAATAAATAAAAATTTTAAAGGATTTTTTAATAGAAAAACAGAAGGTATTATACATTTCGTAATTATCAGAACGTTGTATCGCATTGCGAAACACATTAAAAGAAATGGATGCGGACCGGGTACTTTTACTACGAAGAAGGGAGTGTGTGAAGATAAAAAGAAAGGGGGATTAATGGTTCGGAAACTTCTAATCGGCTGGGGAAATGGATTTTAGCGAGGATATTATACTATTGAGTTGGCAAAAAATGAGGAGTGATACAATGAATAAAGCGACAAAGTTTCGTTGGGTAATCGTTGTCATGATGTTTTTGATAAATTTCCTATCGTACATGGATAGGGTGAACTTATCGGTTGCTACTCCTTTTATTATGAATGAGTTTTCCTTTACGAAAATGGACATGGGCTTCCTGCAAACCATGTTTTTTCTCGGTTATGCTTTGATGCAAATTCCGGGAGGCATATTGGGGGAATATTTTGGCCCGCGCAAGGTTATTAGTTTAGGCGTTCTGTGGTGGTCGTTTTTTACCGGCCTAACCGCTGTCGCTAACAGTCTTATGAGTTTTGCTGCGATCCGGTTTTTGTTTGGCATGGGCGAAGGACCCATTCCACCGACCTTAAATACCGCAGTGTACCGTTGGTTCAGCAAGTCGGAAAAAGCTACGGCGTACTCGACTGCGTTGGGCGGCGCCTTTATTGGTCCGGTGTTTGGTCCGGCGATCGTAGTGGCGATTATGATGGCATTCGGTTGGCGGGCGGTATTTATCAGTTTTGGTGTTGCCGGGGCGGTGCTTGCCCTTGGTTGGTATTATCTGGTTAAAGATTCGCCTCGCCAAAGCCCGTTTGTAAACCAGGCTGAAATAGACCATATTGAAGCTGGTATGGAAATTGTGGAAGAGAAGAAGGAGATGGCGCCTTGGAAGAGCTTTATGGCGTCTTCTCAATTTTGGGCCATTGGGCTGCAATACTTTATTACCGACTATATCATGTTTGTGTTTTTGGCTTGGCTGCCGATGTACTTAATGGAAGCGCAAGGTTTTTCCCTGCAAAAAATGGGTTTTGCAGCAGCGTTTCCCTGGGCGGCACTTTGTGCCGTAGTAATCGCTACCGGATTTCTCAGCGACAAATTGATCTCCATGGGCCTTTCGAAACATAAAGCGCGGACGGTATTTGGCGCAGTCGGCTTGATTTGTTGTTCGGTTTTTCTGTATTTGGGAGCAGTAGCGACAACGCCGTGGATGAATGTGTTGTGGCTTACATTGTCGCTGGGGTCGTTAGGCTTTACCTTTAGCGCTTCTTGGGCGGCGGCAACCGACATTGGCGGCCGGTTTACCGGCTCCGTTTCCGGGTGGATGAATTTCTGGGGCAATATTGGCGGAGTTCTCGCTCCTCTGGTAACGGCTTGGATAGCCACGCACTTCGGTTGGCAGGCTGCGATCCTGTTGACGGCGGCGTCTGCGGTTGTAGGGATTATTGCCTGGATCTTTGTAAAACCGGATGTTCCGCTGGTTTTGAAAACGGGTGTAGAAGGAGAGCAGAAGGCGCTGTAGAAGGCAGCAAACTTGTTGCAATACATTTTTTTTGGGTGCCGCAGCCTGTAAATCTTCGTTGTTAGCTGTTAACAGTTAGGGCTTTACAGGCTGTGATTCAACGGAAGCATAGACTTTGTTGAAACGGGTGGCAGGAGAGTGTACAATTATAGGTAACTGGGTATGGACGCGAAAACAAATATGGGAATTTTTTAAGGAGGAACCAAGATGAATTTTATTAATTTCCCGGAGGTACACGTAGTAATCGAGGGAGCGGAAAATATTCGTTTCCCTAAAATGATGAAAATAAAACAAATTTATGATTCCAATAAAATTGAAGACCTGTCAGCTTGGACCGCCAAAGAAATGAAAGAAAATATTCAGAACAAGGAAGCGTACAAGGACAAAAGAATTTGTATCACTGTAGGAAGCCGCGGCATCCCTCATCTGGACAGCATTGTAAAAACGGTTGTCGATCAACTGAAGTCGTGGGGGGCGAAGCCGTTTGTTATTCCGGCTATGGGCAGCCACGGCGGCGCTACTGCGGAAGGGCAGAGAGAATTGATTGCCGGCTATCATATTACGGAAGAGAGCGTAGGCGCGCCTATTTTATCGTCTATGGAAACGGTGCAAATCGGCGAATTGGATGACGGAACCCCGGTGTATTGCGATAAGTTTGCCTATGAGTCGGATGGGATCGTTGTATTGAACAAGGTTAAGCCGCACACGGATTTCCGGGGCAAGCATGAGAGCGGTATGGCAAAAATGATGGCGATCGGTCTTGCCAAGCATAAAGGAGCCTCCATGTTCCATATGAAAGGGTTCCCCACCTTTGCCGACCGTATTCCGAAAGTCTGTGAAGTGTTTTTAAAAAACGCGCCGGTAGCTTTTGGGGTCGGTATTGTTCAAAATGCGTATGATGAAATCAGCGAACTGGAAGTGATGGAAAAAGAACGTATCATGGAAAGAGATGCCGCGTTGTTGGAGATTGCGAAGGACAAGGTCGCGAAATTCAAGATCCCGCAGATTGATGTTCTCATCATCGACGAAATTGGCAAAAACATCAGCGGAAACGGCCACGACCCGAATATAACCGGCCGGAGCAACTCCAGCGGCTTCGAGAGCGTGTTGGATTTGAAAAAAATGTTTATTCGCAGCGTTGCGGAAGAAAGCCACCATAATGGCTGTGGGTTGGCTATGGCTGATGTTACGACGTTACGATGTGTGCGGTCGGTTGATTTTGATGCCACTTGGACGAATGTAGTTACGGCAACGATGCTGAATGGCGGGCGGATCCCCGTTTATATGAATAATGACAGGGAGGCTCTTTTGGTTGCCATCCGCACCTGTACCAACATCGATTTTGATAAGGTTAAAGTTGTGCGGATTAAGAATACCTTATGCATGGAAGAAATTGAAGTCTCGGAGAGCTTGTATGAGGAGTGCCAGGCCAGAAACGATATTGAAATTATTAGTGAGCCTTACGCTATCAAGTTTGATAGCGACGGCTATATGGTTTAAAGTAAGGACAGCGTAAGACGAAATTATCCAGAAAGGGTGACAGAATGAGGAGCGACGTTGTATTAAAAGGTTCGACGCGGGCCTCGACGAGAGCAGCCTGTTATAGCATGGGCTATGCTCCGGAGGAATTGGAAAAACCGTTAATCGGGATTGTGAACTCTTTCAATGAGATTATTCCCGGCCATAGCCATCTGAGGGAAATTGCCGACGCTGTAAAAAGCGGCGTGACCGCTGCCGGCGGAACCCCCATGGAGTTTCCGTCGATAGGGATTGGCGATTGCTTTGCCATGGGCCATGTGGGAATGAAGTATTCTCTGGCCAGCCGGGAATTGATTGCTGATTCTTGTGAAGCAGTAGTCATGGCGTACAGCTTTGATGGGTTGGTTTTTATTCCGAATTGCGACAAGATTGTTCCCGGAATGTTGATGGCGGCTGCCCGGTTGAATATTCCCAGCATTTTTATCAGCGGCGGACCGATGTTGGCAGGTCGTTACAAAGGCCGGAACATCGATATTATTACCGTGTTGGAAGGAGCCGGCCGGTATGAAGGCGGACATATCACCGCAGAAGAATTTGCCGGATTAGAAAAGGCAGGCTGCCCCACTTGCGGGTCGTGCGCCGGCCTATTCACCGCGAATACGATGAATTGCTTGACGGAAGTCATGGGTATGGCGTTGCCGGGCAATGGGACAATCCCGGCAGTATTCGGCGACCGGAAAATTTTGGCGAAACGGGCTGGCAAGGCTATCCTGGATTTGGTGCGCAACGATATCAAACCGTTGGATATTATGACCGCCAAAGCATTTGAGAACGCGATTGCGGTAGACATGGCGATCGGCGGGTCCACAAATACGGTCTTGCATTTGCCGGCGATTGCGCATGAAGCCGGGATCAAACTGTCATTGGATATGTTTGAACAAATGAGTGAAAAAACACCGTATCTCACCAAACTGAGTCCGGGCGGAACGCATTACATGCAAGACTTGAACGAAGCCGGGGGGATTCCGGCGGTTATGAATGAACTGAGCAAAATTGGTGTGATCCATACGGATGCCAAGACGGTAACCGGAACGGTAGCCGACCGGATCCGGGATGCAGTGATTGAGCGGCCGGAGGTGATCCACAGCGTGGATGCTCCGTATCGTTCCACCGGCGGCATTGCTATTTTGTCCGGCAATATTGCTCCCGACGGAGCCGTCGTGAAGGAGAGCGCCGTAGCGGAGGATATGTTGTTTTTTGAAGGACCGGCGCGCGTGTTTGATTCGGAAGAAACGGCAAGCCAAGCTTTGCTGGCTAAAAAGATCAAAGATGGGGAAGTTGTTGTCATCCGTTATGAAGGGCCCAAAGGCGGCCCGGGGATGCAGGAGATGCTAAATCCTACGGCCGTGATTGTAGGCATGGGACTTAAGGTCGCCCTGCTTACTGACGGCCGTTTCAGCGGTGCGACAAGAGGCGCTTGTGTGGGCCACGTTTCGCCGGAGGCCGCAGCCGGCGGGCCGATTGCTTTGATCCGGGAAGGCGATCCGATTACCATCGACATTCCAAATCGGAAGGTTACGTTGAATGTCAGTGAAGCGGAGATGGCAAGCAGGAAAGCCGCTTGGGTGCAACCTCCCCCTAAGATTACGAAAGGCTATTTAGCCCGTTATGCCAAAGCGGTTACATCGGCAAATACGGGAGCGATAGTCGAATAAATTAGGTAAAATACTATATTTTCCCGATGGAATCAATAAATCAAAGGCTGTGGAATTAATGTGTGTTCCATAGCCTTTGATTTTGCGTGTGGTTTTTGCATGAAACTATAACAAACAATAAATTCATGATATACTTTTAACGAAGAACGAGCACGGAAAGGGTAAGAAGAAGATAACGATGAAACCATCTGTTTATGGATTAACCTTGGACCAACTGATTGCGTGGGTGATTGGGAAGGGTCATAAAAAATCGCGCGCGCTGCAAGTCTGGGATTGGCTATACCGAAAGCGGGCAGTGAATTTTTCTGCGATGAACGATGTAAACAGCGATTGTGTTGAAGTGTTGCAGAACCATTTTGGTATTCAAACTTTGCAAGAACATTGCCGGCAAGAAGCAATGGACGGAACGATTAAGTTTTTGTTTAAACTAGCCGATGGCCATTTAATAGAAACCGTATTGATGAACCATAAATTTGGCATATCGGTTTGCGTCACCACACAAGTTGGTTGTAATATGGGCTGCAGCTTTTGCGCCAGTGGCTTGTTGAGGAAAGAACGTGATTTATCCAGTGCGGAAATCGTGGAACAAATTCTGAAAGTCCAGCAGTATCTGGATGACAGGCAACAGGGCGAGATGGTAAGCCACGTTGTCGTGATGGGAATTGGTGAGCCGTTGGATAATTTTGAAAATATGACCAATTTTTTGCGTATCGTTCAGCACCATAAAGGACTGGCGATTGGACCGCGGCATATCACGGTGTCAACCAGCGGCCTTGCCGATAAAATTGTTGAATTTGTCGATACCGGCTTAAGCGTGAACCTGGCAATCTCACTGCATGCGCCTAACAATGAACAGCGTACACAACTCATGAAAATAAACCGTGCTTTTCCCATTGAAAAAATAATGCAATCAGTTGACTATTATTTGGAGAACACGAACAGAAAGATTACATTGGAATATATATTGCTGAAAAACATCAATGACCAGAGGGAGCATGCCCTGCAGCTTGCGGAGTTAGTCGGTGAACGGCGGCAGCGGGTCAATGTGAATTTGATTCCGTACAATCCAGTAGAAGAGCATGCGCATTTTCAACGAAGCGAAAAAGAAACGATGTTATTATTTTACGATGTGTTAAAAAAACAAGGCGTTCGCTGCGGCATTCGCCTTGAACACGGCGGGGATATTGATGCCGCCTGCGGGCAATTGAGAAGCAAGCAGCTAAAACTGGGAAAATGAGCTTGGAGGACGGTCTGAGCATGCGTTTCGGAACGATTTTCACTCTTGCGTGCGCTGCTTTTTTGAGAATAGATGGAAAGGTGCAGTATTTATGCTGGGTTATTTGCTAGTGGGGGTTTCACTTGGTTTATCATCGGGCTTTGCCCCGGGACCGCTGTTTGCGATGGTTATTTCGCAAACGATGAAATATGGTGTCAAAGAAGGCGTTAAAACCGCTTTTTCACCCATCATTACGGACTTGCCGATTATTATCTTGTCGACGTTTTTTTTATCCCGTATTTATGAATACAAAGCCGTTTTGGGTTTCATTTCGATTGCCGGCGGATTGCTGTTGACTTATCTTGCCTATGAAAATATGAAGATCAACCAAGTGAATTGCGGGTCCATTGAGCAGGAAAAAAGCAATTCCGTAGCAAAGGGAGCCGTTGTCAATGCGCTGAGCCCGCACCCGTATTTGTTTTGGATCACGGTAGGGAGTCCGATGATTTTGGATGCCTATATGCAAGGGCTTTTTTATTCGATTTGTTTTGTCAGTAGTTTTTATGTTTCCCTTATTGGGGCAAAAATTATCATAGCGGTTGTTGTCAATCGTTCCCGCAATTTTTTACAAGGCAAAACCTATATCTACCTAATGAAATTATTAGGCTTGTTGTTGTTTGTTTTTGCTATTGTTCTTTTCTATGAAGGCTGGAAATTAATTAGGGTTTAAAATATAAATTTCGAATAAGCTTGAAACGTTTGGCAACAGTAACTAAGAATAGGAATCAATAGGCAATAGAAACGGGTTAAAGGGTTATTATCTTAATTGTAGAATATTGTAATTTGACATGACTTTTGTTTTGTAGCGCAAAATATACATAGGCTGCAAGGAATGAGTAAGAAGGGACTTGGGTTGTGATTACGCAGAGTACGTTATGGATCAGTGTTTTGCTTATTGCCAGCGTGATGAACGCTTTTTTTGCTGTTTATGCCTGGCATCATCGGCGCAGTAAGATTGGCGCCATTCCGTATATTGGGATTGTCTTGTCGCTTACCTTTTACTCACTAGGTTACGCTTTCGAAATAAACAGTTCGACGTTGGAAGGCGTTATTTTTTGGCTCAGGGTGGAATACCTTGGTGTTTCGTTTTTTCCGGCATTGTGGTTGGTTCTTGTCTTCGAATATATTGGCGCAGACAAACTGTTAAACCGCACCTTGGTGGCCGCTTTGTTTATCATACCGGTAATCACGCTTATTTTGCACTATACTAATTCTGCCCATCATTTATTTTACAAAGAAATATTGCTGGAAACTAAAGGAGAATTTTCTATCGCGGTCCTCACGAAGGGATTGTGGTATTGGATCCACTTGGCATATACTTATTTTTCATTAATTTACGGTAACCTTTTGCTGATGCAAACATACCGCAGAGTGGCTGCTTCCTATAAGTTGCAGGTTGTTTGTATGATGGCTGGTTCCCTGCTTCCCTTGGCGGGCAACTTTATTTATTTGGCAGGGTATAGTCCGTGGGGGATTGATTTAAGTCCGTTTATGATTGCCTTTTCAAGCCCTTTATACGCTTGGGGGTTGTTTCAATTCCGGCTCTTTGATTTGGTTCCAATCGCCAGGGATAAGGTGTTTGAAGGTATCCGCGAAGGGGTCATTGTACTCGACGAGAAGAACCGCCTCGCCGATTTTAATCCGGCGGCCCAGCTTGTTTTTCCGCAGTTGACCGCATCTGTTATTGGCCAGCCGATTGATGAGCTCGTAACCCATGAGGAATTTATCCGCCATATCTTATTCGATACACTTGAATTTGAGATTGAAACGACAGCGGAAAATGATCCGCGCCATTTTCATTCCCGTGTTTCAACGGTTGCGACCCGGCGGGGAATTGTCATAGGCAAAACGATCGTTTTACATGATATAACCGAACG
>JAGFXW010000103.1 GCA_017861495.1 Bacillota bacterium | reverse complement strand
ACACCACCCGGTACCGGCTGTTCCCTGATGGGCTGCCGGGCAAAAAGACCGCTGAAGGGGGCAGATAGCCATGCTGGCTCTGACTCGCAGAATCGGGGAAAAACTCATGATCGGCGATGATATCGTCGTGACGGTGGTCGACATCAAGGGCGATAACGTGCGGCTATCAATCGATGCGCCGCGCAAGGTGAAAATCTATCGCGCCGAGTTGTATGACGCCATCATTGCCGAGAACCAGCAGGCGGCCATGCCGGCCGACCTGACGGGGTTGGAAGGTTTGGCTGGGAGTGTGCATAAGGAAGAAAGTAAAGGAAAATGAATTTCAAATAAATATTGGAATTTTGTTAAAAAGTACTTAAGTGTTTCTTAATTTTATGCGATATAATTAATGAAGTTGTTAAAGCGCCAAATACTCCGGCGGCCGACGGGAGTATCGGTGCTGAGGCAATTCAAAACGGGCAAGGAAGCCCACGAAAATTCAAGGAGGAATTTCTCATGATTATTAACCACAATATGGCGTCTCTGAACACCTATCGCCAAATGAGTGTCAACGAAGGTAACACTGCCAAGTCTCTACAAAAATTGTCTTCAGGTCTTCGCATCAATAAAGCCGGTGACGATGCAGCCGGTCTGGCAATTTCGGAAAAAATGCGTGGTCAGATTCGCGGTTTGGATCAGGCTTCCAGCAATGCGCAAGATGGTATCTCAATGATCCAAACGGCTGAAGGTGCACTGAACGAAACCCACAGTATTCTACAACGCATGCGTGAATTATCCGTCCAATCGGCAACTGATACCAACACCGCCGATGATCGTACGAAGATCCAGTCTGAAGTCGATCAGTTGTCACAGGAAATTACTCGTATTTCCAATACTACTGAGTTTAACACCAAAAACTTGTTGGCTGGTGGATTGTCGACTACTTTTCATGTTGGTGCAAACCAAGACCAGAATATGAAATTGACCGTAAGTGCTATGGATGCTAAGTCGTTAGGGGTTGCAGGTGATTTAATCACTACTAGCATTACTGCTGCTGGTGGCAAGACGGGTATTAGCGACGTTACTGCAGATCTGGGTACTGGTGCAGCAGTCAATTCAACTGCTATCACCGCTGCTGCTTATGCCGCGAACCAAGGTACAGTCGAAGGAGCGATTGCAGATAACACATCCGCATACACTGGTTCCCAAGATATTGCTTACCAGATTAAAACTGCTGCTGTGGGAGCAACTGATGGCAATGTATCTTCCATCCAAATTTCTAAAGATGGCGGGGCGTCATGGTCTACTGTAAACGGAACAGATGGCGCAGGTACAACGGCGTTTGATCTTGGTGATGGTGTTAAAATTACGATTGCTGATGATGCTTCTAATGCTGTTGGGCAACAAGGTTCATTCAATGCTACTGCTGAGTATGCTACACTTCAATTGAAAAATGGTGCTGGCAATATTGGGTCGGCAGTAACGGTTCATAACAATCAAACTAGCGCGGTTATTGGTGATGCGGCGACAGGTAGAACAGCTACCGCTGCATTTACTTTTGCTAGCTTAACAGCCAGTGATGCTACTGTGTCCCAATCTATAACTGCATCGACGGCAGCGACAGTTGACGCTGCTGGTAATGTTAGTACGAAAGCTGTAGCTCAGAAGGGTATTAATGTTTCTACACAAGGTTCAGCTAACCTTGCAATCACTACTATTGATAATGCAATTAAAACTGTATCGACCGAGCGCTCTAAACTTGGTGCATATCAAAACCGCTTAGAGCACACCATTTCTAATCTTGGAACATCTTCTGAAAACGTGACGGCTGCTGAGTCCCGCATCCGCGACGTAGACATGGCCAAAGAAATGATGTCGTTCCAAAAGAACAACATCCTCCAACAGGCCGCTCAAGCAATGCTGGCGCAAGCCAACCAACAGCCGCAAGGCGTTCTCCAATTGCTGCGGTAATTGGGTTAATCGAAAATTTGCAAAGCAAAAAAAGCCAGAGGCGTATGCTTCTGGCTTTTTAATTGGGGTCATTTAATGGGGTTAAGCTTGACTTATTGCATAATTTTTATTTACACGTGTTAATACGTGTAATATAATTGAGTTAAACGAAGGCGTATATTATGCCTGTAAAAGTGCGTGATATTCTACGGCTTTTAAAGGATGATGGATGGTACGAAATTGATAAAGTTGGATCGCACAGGCAGTTCAAGCATCCGATTAAAGCGGGAAAAGTGACCGTTCCTGATCATGGCGCAAATGCTGATTTAGGTCCGATGTTAGAAAAATCGATATTAAAGCAGGCCGGTTTGAAGTAACAAGGCTTTTTATGAGGAGGGCAGGCAGATATGCATATAAATGAAACTTATGTTTATCCGGCGATTTTTGAGAAAACAGATACAGGTTATTCTGTTATGTTTCCTGATCTGCCGGGGTGCTTCACGGTGGGTGTAAATTTGCATGATGCTTATGAGAAAGCTCGGGAGGCAATGGGGCTTCATTTGTGGGGATTTGAGCGTGATGGCGATCCTTTTCCGAAGGCAAGCAGTATTGATACTTTGCAGGAAGTATACGTTGGCGCCTTGTTTGGCCTTGTGGAGGTAGCATTGCAGGAATACCGTGAGAAGCTAGAAACGCGGTCAGTCAAAAAAACGTTGACCATACCGTATTACTTGAATAAGCTCGCAGAAAAACGGAAAATTAACTTTTCACGCACGTTGCAGGCTGCTTTGAAAAGGGAGTTGAATTTATAATGTAAACAATGGGGCCTCATTTACCATGGTAGACCCCAACTACAGCCAGCCGCGTTTGCGGAAGAAACGCGCCATGGCGAGGCTGAGGCCGATCATGATGCCCCAGAGGGCAAAGTAGCCCCATTGCCAGCCGAGTTCGGGCATGTTTTTAAAATTCATGCCGTACACGCCGACCAAGAAGGTCAAAGGAATGAAGATGGTGGAGATGACGGTCAGCAGCTTCATGATTTCATTCATGCGGATGCTGATGCTGGAAAGGTAGATGTCCAGCATGCCGGAAAGAATGTCGCGGTAGGTTTCCAGAGTGTCGATGATCTGGATGGTGTGGTCGTATATGTCTCGCAGATACAGCAATGTTGAATTTTTGACCAGAGGCGATTCGCCGCGGCTTAAGAAACCGATGACTTCGCGCAGCGGCCACAAGGCCTTGCGGAAAAATAGCATTTCTCGTTTTAGGATGTGGATTTTTTTCACGGAGTCTACATTGGGTTGTGATACCAGATCATCTTCTAAGGTTTCAATTTTTTCCCCCAATGCTTCCAACACGATAAAATAATTATCCACGATCACGTCAATCAAGGAGTACGCCAAATAGTCGGCGCCCTCTTTACGGATTCGGCTTTGGGGGTTGTGGATGCGGGTGAGTATGGACTCGAACAGCGGATGTCCGCTTTCCTGGAAAGAAAGAATATAGGAAGAACCGATAATGATACTGATCTGCTCGTCTTCCAGCAGGTCGGTATTTTTATTTAAGCGGAAGGTTCTGAGCATGAGGAAGAGGTAGTCGGTGTAGTCTTCGATTTTCGGGCGATGCTCGCTATTCACGATATCTTCCTGCACCAACGGATGGATATGAAAGAAATTGCATATGCCGGCAATGAGATCGGTATTTTGCAAGCCGTAGAAATGGATCCAGATGACTGCGTTGTTGGCGGACAAGGCGGACAGGTCGGTATCCGAGTGCAGTTCTTGGCTGTGGGTTTCAGTTTCGTTGTAAATGAGCGCTTGCGCTTGCGCTGTTTCGTTGTACTGGTCGCCGATGTGGACGAGGGAGCCCGGCGGCAGGCCCGCTTTTTTTGCCATTTTGACCGGTTTTTTTCGCACAGATGAAAACCTCCTTGGCGTAGACAATAAAATTATTCGTTGATTTCACATTTCCCGTAGTTGCTTCGAAAACCCTTCTTTTGGGGCGGGATAAAGAATTTGTCCTCCTGTCTCTTAAAAACGAAATAAGTCAACTTTTCAATAAGTCAAGCCTGACCCCGAGTATTCATTTTAGTGCATTTTAGTTGATTATTTTCCCCATTTATGGTATTTTGAATGTACGGGATAAAATATTTTAGTTTTCTGATTTTGTTTCGCTCAACAACAGAATAAACAGTCTATAGGCAAACTTACTGAAAAGTATGGACGCAAAACCTTGGGTCTAAGGTGCCGGTCGGCATGATGATTGCCAGGTTGCCGTTTTAGAACGTTAAAACGAGGATTCTATTTTTCCATGGAGGGATGTCTATGATGGTTGAAATGTTGAATCAGGTAACAAACTTGACGCACGAATTAGAAAACTGTGGCTATCATCCGATTCAGATCAAGGCGATCATTCGGGAGGCGATTGATCAGCCGCCGGATAATGCTTCTCGGGAGGATTTGGCCCAACTGATATCGGAACTGGAAAGTTACATTCAGTTCGCGCGCAAATGTAAGGCTTGCCGGTAATTTTGCGGTTCGTTTAGTGCGTTATTAATACGGTTAACACGTATGTTTATTAAGCTCGCTTATTTAGCGGGCTTTTTTACATGCGAAAAAATATTTTTCCAGGGGGCTAATGGAAATTGCAAAATCGTTCGATAGTATAAGCAGAAGAACATTACTTTGCGGTATGAGGTGATGAATATGGAAATAAACCCGGTTGCCTCCAATGACGTGAGTGCAACGATTTCCGCTGTGCGTTCGCCGGCTGCGGCTGACGCGACTGCCGGTGCCAAAGCAAAAGATCGTTCGACAGAAACAAAAAAAAGTACGGATGCCGTACAAGGTAAACAGGATGATAATAAAGATCCGTTAAGCCGTGAGGATATGGAAAAAATGACGGACGAGATGACGAAATTTATGGAGTCGCTGAATACGGATATCCAGTTTTCGCTGCATCAGGATACGGGACGCTTGATTGTCAAGGTCGTCGACAAGCAGACGGATAAGGTATTGAAAGAGTTTCCGCCGCATCAATTATTGGACACGATGGCGGCAATCAGCAAGTATATTGGCGGGTTACTGGATAAAAAAGTGTAGTAGAAGCGGACGTTTGCAATAGTCACTTAAAAGACAGGTAAGGATGCCTGCGTGAGGTCAAGGAGGAAAAGGCATGACAACAAGGATCTCCAATCTGGGAGTTTCCGGCTTGGACATCGACAGCATGGTGAAAAGCCTAATGAAGGCCCGACGTGTGAAATACGATGAGATGGGCCAGAAGAAAACCGTGCTGGAATGGCAAAAAGCCGATTACAATACGATGTACACTACGATCAGCGATTTTCGCAATACGGCATTTACGAATAAGCTGCAGGCGACGTTAACGCCGAAGACCGCGTCTTCCAGCAATGAATCGGTGGCGACGGTGACGGCAAACGCCGATGCGGTGCTGATAAACCACGATCTGGTGGTTACTCAGCTGGCTGACGGGGTGAAAAAAATCAGCAGCGCGGCGATTACAACCGGAACTGCGAAGGATACGCTGGCCAATCAGTTCGGAATCAGCGGAACGTTCAACATCAGCATCAAAGCTATGATACGACGCTGGACCGGTTATTCCTGTACACGAACGGTACCGGGTCCGATTCGGGTATCGATTTTTCCGGCAGTGATGCAGCCGGGCTGAGTTTTCTGGCCGATAATCTGAAAATCAGCACAACTGCGGCTTCCGGAAAAGATGCGGAGTTTCAATTGGACGGGATCGAGCTTTCGCAATCTACCAACAATTTCAGCATCTCCGGCATCAATTATTCGTTGAAATCGGTAGGCGGAACCACGGAGAATCCGGTCCAGATCATGGCGTCACCGGACATTGATAAAACCGTCGCGAACGTAAAAAGTTTTATTGAATCGTATAATGCGCTGCTGACCAAGGTGAACGGGGAAGTGGATGAGGAACGCTATTCCGCTTATACGCCGTTGACCGATGATCAGAAATCGGAAATGTCGGAAGACGATATTAAGACCTGGACGGAAAAGGCGAAAAGCGGTTTATTATACCATGACTCGATTTTGCAGAATTTAGTCAGCAGTGTGCGTAGCAATTTTTCCACCCCGATTTCCGGGCTGACCGGTAGCTATACGACAGCTTCGTCGATTGGCATTACGACCGGATATTACACGGAAGGCGGCAAGCTGTACCTCGATGAAACGAAGCTGCGCACGGCGCTGGCGGCCGATCCGGATGCCGTGAATAAAATATTCGGTTCCTCCGGCACAACGAGCAATGAGAAGGGGATTGCCGTTCGGCTGTACGATACGCTCAAGACGGCTATGGACAAGATCGTGAGCAAGGCCGGTGTTACGGCTTCGATCAGCGGCGATACGAAAAGCAGTATTGCCAAACAGATTCGCACGTACATTACGGATATGGATAATTTCAGCGATCGCTTGGATGATATCGAAGACCGGTATTATAACCAATTCGATGCCATGGAAACGGCGTTGGAAAAATTATCGTCACAGAGCGCCTGGCTGTCACAACAGCTGGGAACCAGTTCGTAATGGATAATGGCTGGATTGGATAAGGAGGAACGATTATGAACACAGCAACATCGGCAAATGCGTACAAACAGCAGCAAATTATGACAGCGTCGCCGGAAGAATTGACGCTGATGTTATACAACGGAGCGATCCGGTTTATCAGCGAAAGTGTAGCGGCTTTAGAGACTGGCGATATGCAGGCTTGTCATAATAAGAATATGCGGGCCCAGGATATTGTCAAGGAATTCATGTGCACGCTGGATATGCAATATGAAATTTCCCAGGGCTGGTACAAACTCTACGATTATATCAACTACCGGCTGATTCAGGCCAATTTAAAGAAAGATAAAGAAATGCTTCTCGAAGCAAAAGGACTGTTGACGGAACTGCGTGATACGTGGTTTCAGGCAATGAAAGAAATTCGTCCGGCGAGGGCCATAGGGAGATAACATGACGATTGAAAAATTGTGGCAGGAATATGCGTTCCTGACGCGTGAAATGACCAAGTTTATTGCGAAACGGGATTTTTCGCTGGTGAATACCTTGTTGGACCAGCGGGAACAGTTGCAGCAAATGATTACGGCATCGGGGGACAAGGCGTATCGCGGCTCTCCGACGGGGCAAGCCATGTTGCGGTCGATTATGGAACAGGAGCAGCAGATTGCTTCAGCGCTGCAAACGCTGCGCAACAAGATGCAGCAGCAAAAGACGGTTTCCAGCACGTACGAATCGTTTCGTGGCACACCCACTGCAATCGCTAATGTCGGTTGGCTGAAGAATGTCAGCGTATAAAAGCGTACAAATACGCAGAAAAATAAGGATCCGGGGAAAACGTTTCATTTTTCCTCAGATCCTTTTTTCTTCCAACAAAGCGCGGATTTGATTTTCCGGCACTGCTTTGCTGAATAAATTGCCCTGGACTTTGTCGCAGCGATATTCGAGCAGTTTTTCCAGTTGGGCTGTTGTTTCCACCCCTTCGGCAGTCGCGGACATTTCCAACTGATGGGCCAGATTAATAATGACCTGGGTCAAATCGCTTTTCCCGCTGTCGCGGACCATCCCGTCAACGAAGGATTTATCGATTTTGATGACGTCGATTGGCAGGGAATCTAAATAGCGCAGCGAGGAGTAGCCGGTACCGAAGTCGTCCAAGTGGATTGTGATGCCCATCTCTTTCAGCTGCAATAGTTTTTGCTGATGCAGTTCAATGTTTTCCATCAAAACGCTTTCGGTGATCTCAAAGCCCACACAGTGTGCGGCGACCCCCGTCTCGTCCAGGATCGAGGCGACAGCCGGAACGAAATCTTCCTGTCTCAGTTGCAGGACGGAAATATTGATAGTTACCGTAAGTTCGCGGTAGCCTTGGTGATGCAGTTCCGTGATGAACCGGCAGGCGTTTCGTATCACGTACAGGCCAATGGGGACGATCAGTCCCGTATCTTCCGCCAAATCAATAAAATCAACGGGGACTACGAAACCATGGTCTTTGCTTTGCCAACGGATCAGGGCTTCCAAACCGGAAATTTTTCGGGTAGGAAGGTGGATTTGCGGCTGGTACCACAAGCAAAGTTCGTCGTTGGCGAGAGCATTGTGGAGGTTCCGGCTCATCGTTAATTTTTCCCGCAGTGCGGCGGCGATGGACTGATCGAAGAACAGATAGCGGTTTTTTCCCTGTCGTTTCGCCCGGTACATGGCCAGGTCGGCGTTCTTCAGTAATTCGCCGGCTGTCCGTCCGTCGGCCGGATATAAGGTGATTCCGATGCTGACTGTGACTTGGAAACTTTTATCTTTTACTTTCAGCGGTTTGTCAAATAGATCGATCACTTTTTGGGCGTATCGTTCCGCTTCGTCTTTGTGTTTGATATTGTCCAGCAGCATTACGAATTCATCGCCGCCCATGCGGGCCACGATGCCATGCCCTTTGGCGATTTTTTCGAGCGCTCTGGCCAGGTTGATGAGCAGTTTGTCGCCGTAGGAATGGCTGTAAGTATCGTTGATGAATTTAAAATTATCGATATCGATAAACAAGACGGCGCCGGTACGATCGGAATCGAAAGCGAATTTCAGGGTTTGATCGAGCCGTTCATAGAGCGCTATGCGGTTAGCCAAATGCGTCAATGAATCGTGGTAAGCCAAATAGCTGATTTCCATTTCGATCTTTTTTCGTTCGGTGATGTCGCCGATGGAACCGGCCATGCGGATAGGCTGCCCGTCGGCGTTTTTCAAGGCTTTTCCGCGGGCCAGGATCCATTTCTCGCCACCCGGGGTATGGATATTCAGTTCGTTTACATAGAAATCAGTTTTGCCGGCAAAATGGCGTTTTAAGGTGGCCTGTGAGCGTTGCAGGTTTTTGCGGGTCAAGATTTTTCGTAAGTGGTTCAATAATTCGGGATCGGTGCTTTTCCAGGAGTTTTTTTGTAAGCCGATCAGCGCGCAGCAGCGGTCGGAAAAATAGATTTCCTTATTTTGAATGTCCCAGTCCCATAACCCGTCATTAGCGCCATCTACTGACAGTTTGTAGCGTTCTTCGCTTTCGTGCAGCGCTTTCTGCAGGTTGGTTTGCTGTTCATATTGTTGGCGAAGGTCCTTCTTTGAGGCAACTACCTGTTGATAGAGGGTGGAAAGCTCCTGGTTGCTTTTTTTCAAGCTGATTTCGGCTCGTTTGCGTTTCCGGACATTGGAGATCAAAATGGCAATGTACAGGATGGGAATCAAACTCAAAACGCCGGCTGTCCAGATCGCTTTTTTGTATTCCTCGTAGACAGATACCGGCGGCGGTGGTTTGTTCAAAACGGTGCTGCCGGCGGGGATTTTATCGGTCGGCAGGTTATAACGCAGCAATTGGCTATAATCCACGGTGATTGCACTGTCCTGGGTGATGGCGGGAGGAACGGCTGCTGCAGGATCACCGTGTAGTATCTGTAACCCGATGCGGGCGGCATCCTGGCCCTGGAGATAGGGGGACAGCAAGCAGCCGCCGACAATATTGGCGGTCATTTGTGTTTCATAGAGGATATATACCGGGGCCCGGCTAGTGGCGCCGAACAATTCGATAAATTGCTGCTCGTCCATGCTGACGTTAGCCGCATCACGGGAATACGCGGCAACAAGAACCGCGCTGTTGGCCGACGCAGTTTTCAGTGTTTCGCTGATGGCCTGGTAAGGAAGTGTGTTCAGGTGAACGACCGTAAGGCCGGGGTTTATTTTTTGGATCGCGTCGGCGAGCGGTTTACCGACTTGCAGTCCAGGTTCCGTATTTTCGTAGACCAGGTAAATGGTTTGCAGGGACGGATTGAACGTTTCCATCAGGCGGAGGGTTCCTGCTGCATCCGGGTTTTCGTAAATGCCGGTTACGTTGCGTTGCTCTTGCAGAAGCGGTGCGGCTGTTTCCTGCGACACGCCGGAAAAGACGATGGGGGCGTTGGAAAAGATTTCGGCCCGGTATTTCAGGGCAAAGTCCAGCGCATCTTGATCGGTTGTAATCAGCAGGTCGGTTTTTTTCTCCATGTACCGGAGGGTATAAAGCTGGCGCAGCAATTGGGGGTTTCGCGGATCGGGACTATGTTTTCCATCCAAATATTCCACGTGGAAGACCGCCTGTTGGCTGGAATCAATAAAGACTTTCATGAGCCCCCGAATTTGTTCGTTGGTCCACTGCATGTCTTTGGCGTACGAGTTGAGAATAATGATATTCGGCTGCGGCTGGGCTTGTGAGACCGGGCAAAGGGCGGAGGAAAAAGAAAAGCCGAGCATGGATAGCAATATGATTATTCCTATCAGGATACTGCGGTTTTTTGCCAACATACACAGGCCGCCTTGCCAGACCGGTATTAACGAAGCTCTTTCCGACCGCCTTCGTTGTGGTCTTATGCTCTCATTTTACTAATATTCTAACAGTTCCGCAAGAAAATTACCTGAAATTGGATGATTTGCAAAGAATTTTTTGATTTTACTTGCATTTTACCCCTAAGAATTCTATAATTTATTGTAAGAACCATTTTGCTTAGGTCTGTGGTTGAAAATCGATGCCAGTCGCAGGCGAAACGATCCACGTAAGAGGCTCTAAATGGGGCTTTGAGCATGGTGCGGCTTAGGGGTAAGCCCTGCCGGCGCGCGATAACAGCGGATTTTTCTTCTGTTACGGTGCCGAGAGGAGTAGTAGTGAGGGGAATTAAGTTTCTGGTAGCGAACCTTCCGGCAGGCGAGTGTGGGGGCAAAGACCAGGTCGGCTAAGCATGGGTTTTTAATTTTCAAGAAGAGATGAGGGATTTCATTAATGGCTTTTCAGGACAAAACTCTCAAATGTAAAGACTGTGGGCAGGATTTTATATTTACAGCAGGTGAGCAAGAGTTTTACGCCGAAAAAGGTTTTGAAAATGAACCCGCTCGCTGCCGGGAGTGCCGTGATGCCCGTAAACGGGAACGGAATGGCGGCGCAGGAGCGCGGGAAATGTACGAGGCGGTTTGCGCTGAGTGCGGTGTAACTACATTGGTCCCATTCAAACCACGCAATGATCGGCCGATTTATTGTCGGGAGTGCTTTGCGAAGAAAAGGGAGCAATAGTATATATTTGATAGTTTTGGCCCGGAATACGTTCCGGGCTTTGTGTTTTTTATAAGGGGAATTTTCACAAAAAGATTGCTTTTTTCTTATGTTATTTGTATAATTATGGATGTTTAATATTAATAGTAGGGGGTTGTGGAATGTCGAAAAAACTGGTTGCGGTAGTTGTTTTATGCGTGTTCGCTTTGTCGCTGGCAATGGTTGGCTGTGGCGGGCAAAAAGCGGCGGAGAAGCCGAAGGTGCTGAAAGTTGGATCGGATACTGCGTTTGCGCCGTTTGAATTCCAGGATGAGAAATCAAAAGAGTATGTTGGTTTCGATATGGATTTGATCCGGGCGATCGGTAAACAAATGGGGTATGAAGTGCAAATTCAGAGCATGGGCTTCGATGGTTTGATCCCGGCGTTGGAAGCCGGCAATATCGATGTTGCGATTTCGTCGATGACCATCAAAGAAGAACGGGCCAAGAAAGTGAATTTCACTAAACCGTATTATAAATCCGGCTTATCGGTTGTGGTCCGGGCGGATAACGAAGCGGTGAAGAGCTTTAAAGATCTGGACGGCAAGAATATCGGCGTACAAATCGGCACTACCGGCGCTGATGAGGCTAAGAAGATCAAAAATGCGAAAGTCCGCGAGTTTAACACCGCTCCGGAAGCGTTCCTGGAGTTGAAAAACAGCGGTGTGGATGCGGTAGTAAACGATCTGCCGGTTAACGAATATTACCTTACCCAGGCAAGCGGCAAAGGGGCCAAAATGGTTGGCGAGCCGCTGAATTCGGAAGAATACGGGATCGCGACTTCCAAGAAAAATGCCGAATTGGGCGAAAAGATCAACAAAGCGTTGGATGAGCTGAAGAAAAACGGCGAGTACGAGAAAATTTACGTGAAATGGTTTGGCAAAAAGCCGCCGCAATAAAAGAGGATACGATGAACGAGGTGCGACTGAGGTTGTGCCTCGTATTTTTTTATTGTTGACAGGGTATTTCAACACGCATATAATTTTACTGTATTTACAGGTGAAGGAAATCGGTTAGATAGGGTGAGAGGAATGAATTTTGATTTTGATTTAATTGTTAACTCAATTCCCCTGCTGCTGCTGGGGGCGGTAGTCACGCTGCAGATCACCTTGCTAAGCGTGGGCTTTGGTTTATTTATCGGGATGTTTATGGGCATGGCGCGATTGTCGAAAATTTGGGCTGTCAAGCTGGTGGCTACGGTGTATGTCGATTTTATCCGTGGGACGCCGCTGTTGGTCCAGATTTTTTTAATGTATTTTGCCCTGCCGGTGTTGACAGGACAGCGCATTGACCCGTTCGTGGCCGCTGTGACGGCCTGCAGTATCAATAGCGGCGCGTATATTGCCGAAATTTTCCGGGGCGGCATCCAGTCGATCGACAAAGGACAGATGGAAGCCGGACGTTCCTTGGGGATGTCATGGCCGCAGACGATGCGCTATATTATTTTGCCGCAGGCGTTTAAACGGATTATTCCGCCGCTCGGCAACGAGTTTATTGCCATGCTGAAGGATTCTTCGTTGGTATCGGTGATTGGGTTTGAAGAATTGACCCGGCGCGGCCAGTTGATTATCGCCCGGACGTACGGTTCGTTTGAAATTTGGATGACGGTGGCTTTTTTATACCTGATTATGACATTGACGATTTCCCGCTTGGTGGATTATTTGGAGCGGAGGTATAAAATTGATGATAAGCATTAAGAATTTGCATAAAAAATTTGGTAATTTGCATGTGCTCCGCGGTGTTGATTTGCAGGTCGAGGAAGGCGAAGTGGTTGTTATCATCGGGCCGAGCGGTTCCGGTAAAAGCACGATTTTGCGCTGCATCAACTATCTGGAGGAGCCGAGCGACGGCGAGATTGTGGTGGATGGGATTACGCTGAGCCGTCAGGAGAGCGTGATCAATAAAGTGCGGGCGGAAGTCGGCATGGTGTTTCAGCGGTTTAACTTGTTTCCCCATATGACGGTGTTGGAGAATATTGAATTGGCGCCAGTCAAAGTGCGGAAGATGCCGAAACTGGAAGCACAGAAAATTGCGCTGGATTTATTGGAGAAGGTAGGTTTAGCGGATAAAGCGAATGCGTATCCGGAGCAGTTGTCCGGCGGCCAGCAGCAGCGTGTGGCGATTGCAAGGGCGTTGGCGATGCGGCCGCGGGTCATGTTGTTCGACGAACCGACTTCGGCGTTGGATCCGGAAATGGTGAAAGAAGTTTTGGATGTCATGAAAACCCTCGTAAAAGACGGCATGACCATGGTGGTTGTGACCCACGAAATGGGCTTTGCCCGTGAAGTCGGCAGCCGGGTTATTTTTATTGATGAAGGCCGGATTATTGAGCAAGGAAGCCCCAATGACGTCTTTTATCATGCGAAAGAAGAGCGGACAAAGTCGTTTCAAAGATATTGTAGGTTGACAGTAAAAACCAGCGGTGATATACTCATGTTTGTGGCCAGGTGTGGTCTGTAGTACATATTTAGGAGGAATTTCTGATGATCGGTAAAGTAAAATGGTTCAGCGCAGAAAAGGGTTATGGTTTCATTGAAAGAGAAGACGGCGGCGATGTATTCGTTCACTTCTCGGCTATTCAGGACGAGGGTTTCAAAACTTTAACTGAAGGTCAACAAGTAGACTTCGACATCGTTGAAGGCTCACGTGGACCGCAAGCTGCTAACGTTATCAAGGCCTAATTTATTGCATTATTAATATTATATTGCGAATCAGACCCGGCTATAGTATGGCCGGGTTTTTGGTATTTATACAGACTGTTGAAAAAGGTCAAGGGGACGGTTCTCATACGGCTATGGTGACCGAAAGGTTCGATGCAACAGGCTGGGCTCATGATTATTTCCACCGCTCCGACTCTGTCGCTTGACCTCCGCTTATGGAAATAATCATGAGCCCAGTCCCGCCGCTGGAAAGGTGATCAACCGTCCCATTGACCACACGTCCTGCCTGTGCAATACGCCCTGAAACAACATTTTGTATACATTCCGAAATATGGCTATTTTTTGTAAATTTTTCTGTAATTTTTACGATTTCCGATAGGAATTTTTCTGTGTTTGGTGAATAATACAAATAGGGACACTGGAAAGGGGATGAGGTATTATGGCAATGACTGTACGCGGTAAAAACATTCAGATTACGCCAGCATTAAAAGACTATGTGGAAAAACGTGTTGGTAAGATTACTAAGTATTTCAACAGCCGGATGCTAGGCGAAATTACTGTAGTCCTCACAGTAGAAAAAGGTCGTCACATTGTTGAAGTTACGATTCCGGTAGTGAATGGAATGCTCTTGCGGGGGGAAGAGTCCACGCTTGATATGTATACTTCCATCGATTCTGTGACTGATAAGCTGGATAAGCAGATTGAACGATATAAAAGCCGCTTTGACCGCAAACTCCGGGAAGGACTGAGAGGCGAAATGGCTGCTGCCAGCGCCGCAAGCGCAGCGCTTGCTCAGGCGCAGGAAGCGGAAGAAGAGTTCAAGGTTGTGAAAACCAAGCGCTTTGCCTGGAAACCGATGGACATCGAAGAAGCGATCATGCAGATGAACATGGTAAATCACGATTTCTATGTATTCACCAATTCCGAGACGGAAGACGTCAATGTGGTGTATCGCCGCAAAGACGGGTATTACGGGTTGATCGAGCCGGAATTCTAATCGCAGAGAAGCAACAAAAGGCAGGCTGCTCAAAACAGCCTGCCTTACCTTTTGCGAGTGTGGCGGTCAGGGGAGCTGTTGATCACTTTTTTAGCGGCGGCAAGGCGGGCCCATGATTACATCCATAAGCGGAAGATTAGCGGTATGAATGAGCCTTCGGTTTGAAGGGTTTTTAACCCGCGCAAACCCTTAGAGCGAATTTACTTCGAGTCGTACAGCCTGTTAACGAAGTTTTACAGGCTGTTGACGAGATTCGGTGGAGCGTTATATATAATCATGGGCCAGACCGTTGCATTGGAGCGTTTTGGTCACGAGAAACGGACTGCCCTCCTTGCCTTTGACTTTTACCAGCGGGTTTGATAGAATTATGTGAATAGAGTGTGTTAAGGGGTGAACTTGGTTGCTGAAATTTCTCAAAAAAATATTTGGTGATGATAACGAAAAAGAAATCCGGCGGATGATGGAACATGTGGAAAAAATCAATCTGTTGGAAAAAGATATGCAAGCGATGAGCGACGCTTCCCTCGCGGGCAAGACGGCGGAATTCCGCCAGCGGTTGGAAGATGGTGAAGAGCTGGATTCGATACTGCATGAAGCGTTTGCCGTGGTGCGGGAAGCATCGCGCCGGGTGCTGGCCATGCGCCATTTTGATGTGCAAATGCTGGGCGGGATTACCCTTCACGAGGGGAATATTGCCGAGATGCGTACCGGGGAAGGAAAAACCCTGGTGGCCACGCTCCCGGCTTATTTGAACGCGTTGACCGGCAAAGGGGTACATGTGGTTACGGTCAATGATTACCTGGCTCGTCGCGACAGCGAGTGGATGGGGAAAATATACAGCTTTCTCGGTCTGTCGGTCGGCCTGATCGTCCATGATATGGACTTTGCCCAGCGCCGGGCGGCCTATAGCTGCGATATTACTTATGGTACGAATAATGAGTTTGGCTTTGATTATTTGCGGGATAATATGGTGATTTATGCCGAGCAGATGGTGCAGCGCCCGCTGAATTACGCCATCGTCGACGAAGTGGACAGCATTTTGGTCGACGAAGCGCGGACGCCGCTAATCATTTCCGGACCGGGCGAAAAGTCGACGGATATGTATTTCGTATTGGCGAAGATTGTGCCGAAACTCAAAGAAGGCGAAGATTATACGGTCGATGAAAAAGCGCATACCGTAGCGCCGACGGAAAGCGGCATTGCCAAAACGGAAAAAATGTTGAGTGTAAAAAACTTATACGATAGTGAAAATATCGAACTGTCCCACCATTTTAACCAGGCGCTGCGGGCGAATGCCTTGATGAAACGCGATCGCGATTACGTGGTGAAAGACGGCGAAGTCATCATCGTCGATGAATTTACCGGCCGGCTGATGTTCGGACGGCGGTATTCCGATGGACTGCACCAGGCCATCGAAGCGAAGGAAGGCGTCAAAGTCGAACGGGAAAGCCAGACACTGGCGTCGATTACGTTCCAAAATTATTTCCGGATGTACAAAAAGCTGTCCGGTATGACCGGCACGGCCAAGACGGAAGAAGACGAATTCCGTAAAATTTATCATCTGGATGTTATTGTGATTCCTCCAAACCGGCCGATGATCCGGGAAGATTTGCCGGATGTGGTGTACAAAAATAAACGGGCGAAGTATAAGGCGGCCGTGGTGGAAATTGCTGCCCGCCATGCGACCGGCCAGCCGATTTTGGTTGGGACGACGTCGATTGTTCAGTCCGAGGAGTTAAGCGCGCTGTTGAAACGGCAAGGAATCGAACATAATGTATTGAACGCCAAGTTCCATGATAAGGAAGCGGAAATCGTGGCACAGGCAGGCCAACGCGGCGCAGTAACGATTGCTACCAATATGGCCGGCCGCGGAACGGATATTGTGCTGGGCGAAGGTGTTCCGGCGTTGGGCGGTTTGCACATTATCGGCACGGAACGGCATGAGAGCCGCCGGATTGACAACCAGCTGCGCGGACGCTGCGGCCGGCAGGGCGACCCCGGTTCTTCAAGGTTTTACCTCTCACTGGAAGACGATTTGATGCGGTTGTTCGGGTCGGATAATATTGCCGGTATTATGGAAAAATTAGGAATAGACGAAGATGAGCCGATCGAGCATAAATTGATTACCCGGTCTATTGAGTCTGCCCAGAAAAAGGTGGAGGCCCGCAATTTTGATATCCGGAAAAACGTTTTGGAATATGACGATGTCATGAACCAGCAGCGGGAAGTGATTTACAGCCAGCGCCACAAAGTGCTGATGAACGACAACCTGAAGGAACATATTCTGGCGATGGTGGATAAGGTGATCGAGAACGGGATGAATCTCTACGCAAATCCCCAGGTCTATCAGGAAGAGTGGGATTATGACGGGTTGATCGAGTTCTGTAAGGAGAACTTTTCCCTGTCCGATGATGCCCTGGTTAAGGCTGAATTGGAAGAAATGAGCCGTCAGGAGTTGTCTGAGGAGTTGAAGGACGCGGCGGTTGAAGCGTACGACGCCCGCGAAGCCATGTTTGGGCCGGATAATATGCGCGAATTGGAAAAAGTTGTAATGCTGAAGGTTGTCGATTCGAAATGGATGGACCATTTGGATGCAATGGATATGCTGCGGCAGGGGATCGGACTGCGCGCTTATGGACAGAAAAATCCGTTGATCGAGTATAAGCTGGAAGCATTTGACATGTTCCAGGCCATGATTGAAAATATTCAGGATGAAGTGGTCAAATATATTTACCGGGTCAACATCATAACCCAGCCCCAGGCGGAGGACCGTCTCAGCCAGGCACATGCGAGCCACGGCGAAGAAGAGACGGCCAAACAGCCGTTGGTGAACAAGGATCATATTGGCCGTAATGAATTGTGCCCTTGCGGCAGCGGGAAAAAATATAAACGCTGCTGCGGCAAATAATAAATGTAGACTTACTTCAGGTGGAGTAAAAACTCCATCCGAAGTTTAGTCGAATTTATTTCGAGCTACAGCCTGTTAATCCCGACCTAAGAGGGCGGGGTGTTACAGGCTGTGCGAAGGGGCATACGGCTTTGACGGGAGTTTTGCAGGCGGGGAAAATGATGTACTGAAAAAAGTACGTGATTTTCCCCGCTTTTTTGCCGAAAAAAGCAGGAAAAATGACTATTGACAGATAATTCTACCAGTATACACAAAACAGATTTATCAACAAAAAAATTTCAATCAATGTACGTTTTTTAGCCCAATAGAAAAATATGGTTTTCCATTGGACTGAACCACATACCTATTCGTTTGCCTAAGGAGGTGAGAGTATGAAAGTGGGATTGCCAAGGGCTCTGCTTTTTTACTATTATGATCCACTGTGGCAGGCGTTTTTTCATAATTTGAACATTGAAACAGTAACGTCGGGTCATACGACCCCACATATTGTGGATAACGGGGTGCGGAATTCGGTAGCGGAAATTTGCGTGCCGATCAAGATCTTTTGCGGCCATGTGGTGGATTTATTGGCCACCGATGTCGATGCGGTCTTTATCCCCCGGATGATTTCAGTGGAAGAACGCAAGCGCTTCTGCCCTAAATTTCTTGGCTTGCCGGATATGATGCGCAATACGGTTCCCGGTCTGGCAGGACGGATGTTGGATCCGGATGTGGAATGCCGCCAGGAATCGCTGGTGGACATGCCCAATTGCGATGAGTTTGCCAAAATGCTGGGTAAGAGCAGCCGGGACGTGAAACAGGCGTTTGCGGCGGCGCGGGAACAGTGGGAGGTATTCCGGCGGTACCACCAGTCCGGAATGAATATTGACGAAGCGCTGGC
>JAGFXW010000304.1 GCA_017861495.1 Bacillota bacterium | reverse complement strand
AACCACGCCGGAATCCCTAGCTGCTTTGTATTCCATTCCCGTTCCGACCAACGGTGCCTGCGTACGCAGAAGCGGAACCGCCTGACGTTGCATGTTTGCACCCATCAGCGCCCGGTTGGCATCGTCATTTTCCAAGAATGGGATCAACGCAGTTGCTATGGATACAACCTGTTTTGGTGACACATCGATGTAGTCGACATTTTCCGCCGGCACTGCCAGAATGTCCGAGCGGTAACGCACCGTAACCCGTGGTTCTTTAAACCAGCCGTCTTCCGTTACCTGTTCATTTGCCTGCGCACAAACAACTTCATCTTCTTCGTCCGCCGTTAAATAAGAAATCGTATCAGTAATCCGTCGGTTCGCTTTGTCTACCTTGCGGTAAGGAGTTTCAATAAAGCCAAATTCATTGACCCGGGCAAACGTAGACAACGAGCCAATCAAACCGATGTTCGGGCCTTCTGGAGTCTCAATCGGACACATCCGGCCATAGTGGGAGTGGTGAACGTCACGCACTTCGAAGCCGGCTCTTTCCCGGCTTAATCCACCAGGTCCCAACGCGCTCAGACGCCGTTTATGAGTTAATTCCGCTAACGGATTAGTTTGATCCATGAATTGTGATAACTGGCTGGATCCAAAAAACTCCTTGATAGCCGCAACAACAGGACGAATATTGATCAGCGCCTGGGGCGTGATCACATCGACATCCTGAATCGTCATGCGTTCTTTAACAACTCTCTCCATCCGGGCCAAGCCGATACGAAATTGATTTTGCAACAGCTCGCCCACCGAACGCAAGCGCCGGTTGCCCAGATGGTCAATATCATCCGTAGTGCCATGGCCTTCGATTAAATTGAGCAGATAACTAATTGAAGAAATAATATCTTCACGAGTAATCGTTCTATGAGAAATTGGCAATGTTGGCGTACAAATCATTTTCACAATTGAACCGTCTTTTTGTTTAATGTACACCTCAATATATTCAGAACCCGCAAATATTTCGCTATTTTCAAGAAGTTCTATCTTTGCCTCGTCAAGCATGGAACCAGCCGGCAGAATAACTTCGCCGGTCTCTTTATTAATGATCGCCTCAGCTAATGTTTTTCCTGCCAACCGACGCCGCCAGCCTAACTTTTTCGTTAGCTTATAACGACCGACCGTTGCCAAATCATAGCGTTTTGGATCAAAAAATAAAGTCTCCAATAATTGCGTCGCATTTTCAACCGTGGGCGGCTCACCGGGACGTAATCTCTTGTATATTTCAACCAACGCTTCATCCTTAGAGGAAGTATTGTCTCTGTCTAAAGTAGCTTGAATACGAAGGTCATCCACAAAAAGGCTTTTAATTGCATCACTGGAACCATAGCCTAATGCCCGCAGCAAAACAGTTGCCGGAAGCTTGCGAGTGCGATCAACCCGAACCCAAATAGCATCATTGGCATCCGTTTCCAACTCCAACCACGCGCCGCGATTCGGAATAACTGTTGCTCCATATAATTTTTTACCATTCGTATCAATACTTTCAACATAATATACACCAGGAGAACGTACAAGCTGGCTAACAATGACCCGTTCCGCGCCATTGATAATAAACGTACCATTCCTGGTCATTAGCGGGAAATCTCCCATGAATACATCCTGTTCTTTAATCTCGCCTGTTTCACGGTTAATAAGACGAACGCTAACCCGCAGCGGAGCAGAGTAAGTAACATCCCGTTCCTTACACTCTTCCACTTCATATTTAGGGTCTCCTAACGTAAAACTTTCGAAGGACAATACTAAATTACCGGTAAAATCCTGAATTGGCGAAATATCATGAAATATTTCCTGCAATCCCGTATCGAGGAACCATTTGTATGAGTTCTTCTGGATTTCGATAAGGTTAGGCATGTCCAGCACTTCTTTAATTTTCGCATAATTATAGCGAATTCTCTTACCTACCGGAACAGGATTAAACATTAAATCCTTCACCCCTCTGCACATTTTATGCTGGCAAATGTCACATATCGTTACTGCAAATCAAACGCATTAAATAGGAAAAATAAGCAAGGGTCTTCTGTTCAGGTGAGAACCTTGCCTTTTCAGCCTGAGGAATCAGCCACATCATCCATCCTCCGCTATGTTCCTATTTTTCACTGCTCCACTTGCACCTTGATATTAGCATAACGTAAAACTCTTACGTGCCTGATCTTGAATCATATGATTCAAAAAAGGTCTTTCGCATTTAAAAATGATATCATAAGATAGTGTATTAGTCAATACATAAATAAACAATGAATAGTATAAAGTTCACTATAATGTTCACTTTTTCATTTTACAATGAACCATCAGAAAAAAGGTACCGCCAACAAAAAATGGGCAACTTATACGTTGAATCATTAATGTGTTGAAAGGCGGGCACCTGAATGAGTGCCCGCCTTTTCATAAGCATAATTATTTAATTTCTACAGTAGCGCCAGCTTCGGTTAATTTCGCTTTCAAAGCTTCAGCATCAGCTTTGGAAACTTTTTCTTTAACAGGTTTAGGAGCGCCATCAACTAAATCTTTCGCTTCTTTCAATCCTAATCCGGTAATTTCACGAACAACTTTGATTACGTTAATTTTAGCGCTGCCAGCGGAAGCAAGGATAACATCAAACTCAGTTTGCTCTTCAGCAGCAGCGGCAGCAGCAACCGGAGCAGCAGCTACGGCAGCAACCGGAGCAGCAGCGGAAACACCAAATTTTTCTTCCATAGCTTTGATCAGTTCTGCTAATTCCAGAACTGTCATGCTTTCAATCGCTTGTAAAATTTCTTCTTTTGTCATTTTTTATTCCTCCAATAATTCATTCTGTTCATTTTTTTAGGCTATACACTCAAAAAGCACCAACCAGCTACACAATTTACGCAGACTCTTTTGCCTTACGCACAGCTTCCAATGCATAAACCAAATTGCGAATATTGCCTTGAAGAACATTGACCATACCAACAATCGGCGCCTGCATGGTACCACACA
>JAGFXW010000303.1 GCA_017861495.1 Bacillota bacterium | reverse complement strand
ACGGTAAATGAAGCTGTTGCCCAGGCGGATATTGTTGTTATATTGCTGCCTGATGAAAAACAGGCTGCGGTTTATCGGGACCAGATTGCTCCGAATTTGCGCAAAGGCGCGGCATTGGTCTTTGCGCATGGGTTCAACATCCACTTCAATCAAATTCAACCGCCGGCTGATATCGATGTGTTTATGGTGGCGCCGAAAGGGCCAGGCCATTTGGTTCGGCGGACTTATGAGGAAGGCAACGGTGTGCCGTGTTTGCTGGCGGTACATCAAGACAGCACCGGCAACGCGCATGAACTGGGTTTGGCGTATGCACGGGGCATTGGCGGTACGCGGGCCGGAGTGTTGCCGACAACCTTCAAGGAAGAAACAGAAACGGATTTGTTCGGAGAACAGGCCGTATTGTGCGGCGGCGTCACGGAATTGATCTGCGCCGGTTTTGAAACGCTGGTAGAAGCCGGTTATCAGCCGGAGTCAGCATACTTTGAATGTATGCATGAAATGAAATTGATCGTTGATTTGATGTATGAAGGCGGTATGGCCGGTATGCGGTATTCCATCAGCGATACAGCAGAATACGGCGATTACATGACCGGGCCGCGGATTATTACGGAAGAAACCCGGACTGAAATGCGCAGAGTCTTGAAAGAGATCCAGGAAGGGCAATTTGCGAACAAATGGATATTGGAGAACCAGGCAAATCGCCCGGTCTTTACTTCCATGCGCCGGCGAAATGCGGAACATCCGATTGAAAAAGTAGGAACAGAATTACGGGCTATGATGCCGTGGCTGAAGAAAAAATAAGCCAATAGAAAAGGGGGTGCGGACCATGCAATTATCAGGCAGCGAAATCATTGTGAAATGCCTTTTGGAACAAAATGTAGATACGGTGTTTGGATATCCGGGCGCCGCCAATTTACCGCTGTATGATGCCTTGTATGACGCGCCGATCCGCCATATTTTGACCGTTCATGAACAAGGCGCTGCGCATGCAGCCGATGGCTATGCCCGGGCTTCCGGACGGGTGGGAGTATGTCTCGCCACGTCTGGGCCAGGGGCCACAAACTTGGTCACAGGATTGGCCACAGCGTACATGGATTCCTCGCCGATTGTGGCGATTACAGGTCAGGTTGCGACAACGCTTTTTGGGCAAGATTCCTTTCAGGAACTTGACATCGTTGGCATCACAATGCCAATCACCAAACATAATTTCTTGGTGAATGATATTTCGATTTTGGCGGAAACGGTGCGCATGGCCTTCCAGATTGCGGCGAGCGGGCGTCCCGGTCCAGTCTTGATTGATGTGCCGTGTGATATTATGTCTGCCCAGGGGGAATTCAGCTCTCTTTCCGCTTTAGGCGGGGAGAAGGATCCGCAGTCGGAACTGGAAACTTCTTCTTTTCAGCAGATGGTTGACGCTGCCATGGCAGCGGTTACACAGGCGAAACGGCCCGTCATGCTGGTTGGCGGGGGGATCAAGGCGGGAGATACCTGGAAAGAGGCGAGAGCCCTGGCGGAAACAGCCGGTCTTCCGGTGGTAAGCACGTTGATGGGGTTGGGCGCTTTTTCCGCGAAACACCGTTGTTTTCTTGGCATGACGGGTATGCATGGACATAGAGCGGCGAACTGGACAGTCAGTGAAGCGGATGTTATTTTGGCGGTCGGTACGCGGTTCAGCAATCGGGTAACCAGCGATTGCAATAAGTATGCCCAGGGAAAAGTCATCATCCATTTGGATGTTGACCCTTCGGAGATGAATAAAAATGTGCCGGCGGAAATTATGGTGATTGGTGATTTGCGTCAAACATTACGAGCCATGCGGGAAGCTTTTTTGCGGCAAGAGTCCGTGGATTTTTCAGCCTGGTGGTCGCAAATTAATTCTTGGAAGCAAGAGTTTTCCATTCCCTACAATGAAAATCAATTAAATGCTCCCTGGATCATGGAGCATATGTCAGGAAATACGGGAGAACACTCGGTCATGTGGGTTACCGATGTTGGCCAGCACCAAATGTGGGCGGCGCAGCATTTGCAAATCGATGCTCCGCGCTCTTGGATCTCTTCCGGCGGTCTGGGTGCGATGGGGTTTGGCGTACCGGCAGCCCTGGGGGCGCAACTGGCCTGTCCGGATAAACGGGCGGTTTTAGTGGTTGGCGATGGCGGATTTAAAATGACGGGCATGGAATTATACACTATAGTACATGAAGAGGTGCCGGTAGTTATTGTGATCATGAACAACCGGTCATTGGGTCTGGTGCGGCAGTTGCAGAAAGTATTTTGCCGGCAGCGTTATTCAGCGACCAATCTGCCGGATTTTGATTTTGTTAATTTTTCCCGGATCTGCGGCGCGCTTGCCGCAGAGGCAAATACTCCGGCTGAGTTCGCTGCTGTTTTTCAGCAGGCTTTGCAGGCGAAACAGAGCTGTATCATTGTAGCGAATGTTGACAAAGACGATCTTGTGGAGCCGATGGTATCGCCTGGGGCTTCTATTAACCAGTTTATCCTATAGGTTTCTAGGTTGTTGAAAAAGGCCAATCTGCGGTGTCACAACTATGTTTGCTTGCTCGCGTACCATTTCAGTACGCGAGCAGCGCTGTTCCTAGCATCTTAACCTTTTTGAACAGCCTTTATAAGTTGTTATTAATAAAAATAAACTGATGTTAATGATAGTTTAATCTAACGCATCAAACATCCGGCTTGCCTGTTCACATAGAATGACCGCAAAGGCAAGTCGGATGTTTTTGTTTTTTACAGTCAGAATAACGATTTTCTGCAACACGACACGCGGTGAGAATTATTAATCAATAAATTCCAGTTTCCAATTATACCGCCCGGTGCGTTCCTCTTTCCCATAATAAAAATAGGCTGAGAACTTGTTCCCTTTTTTAAGCCAACCCGCCCATTTTTTAGTAATAATTTGACCATGTCGGCAGATACTTTTCTGTCAAAAGAAGATATGTATTTATCGTCTTTCCAGATCGTAAACTTACAGCCGTTTTTCCAATTGCTGCATCCAAATGCTTTCGTGGACTCAACCACGGGGCTGCCGCATTCCGGACATATCCCCAGTATTTCCACGTCGTCTGAAATAGTATCATGAGCGCCAAAGTGCGCGGCGCACTTCACATCATTCACTGATTTCACAACAAATTCTACCATCATATGGATAAAATCTTCTTTATTGAATTTTTTCTTTTCAATATCCGCCAGCGTTTTCTCTAATTTTCCTGTATACTCCAAGTCAAACAATTCTTTCACCGGAAATTTTTCAACGATCATTTTCCCCAGATCTGTACAAACTAAACTTTTTCCCCGCACTTTAATATAGCCGATATCTTTTAGTTTTTTTATGGTTTCCGCGCGCGTTGCCGGCGTTCCTATGCTAAATCCGCTTAAGATAGCAAGCATCATTTCTTCGGAATCTTCGTCCTTGTATTTGCGCCCGCAGGTTTCCATCTCGCGCAACAACGTTTTCTCCGAGTGGTATTTTGGCGCTTTACGTTTCACTTCACTCACTTCGCTAGTGTGTACGCTCACAATTTCATTTTCTTCAACCTGCGGCAAGGTAATTTCTTTTGCGGTTACATTCTCTATTTTTTTCCATCCATCGTTTAATTCTACTTTCCCTTTACTGATAAAAACGCCGTTAATAGCAGTACTATCAACTTTTATGGTGAGTACGGTTTCTTCATATTCAGCCACAGGCATAAATTGGGCCAAAAAGCGGTTGACCACTGCGTCATACACGATTTTCTCATCATTGTTGAGTGTTTTAGGTACGATATAGGTAGGCATAATGGCCGAATGGCTCTCGACTTTTTTACTGTCAAATACACGTTTGGATGTATGAAAAATTATCTCCTGTTCATAGGAAATTCCTTTTTTATGAACGTTTAAGACTTTTTCGGCCTTTTCAATTAAACTTTCATCCAAAACGGAACTGGCTGTTCTAGGATAAGTAATAAACTTGTTTTCGTACAAGGTCTGCGCCGTTTTCAATACTTTATCAGACGTCCAGCCTTTATACTTGCTGGTAATATAGCCTTGCAAATTCGACAAATTAAATAAAAACGGGGCGTACTCTTTCTTATGTTCCACGGTTTTATTGACAATACGCGCTTCTTTGCCAATTAATTCGGCTTTGATTTTATCCAATCCATCGTTTGTTTCGAATTTTTCAAGTTCGTTTTCATAATAGGTGCTTTCAAATACGGTATTTTCTCGCGTTTTAAATTCAGCAATCAATTTGTAATAGCTTGACTCCTGAAATGCTTCAATTTCTTTATCGCGGTCATAGATAATCTTTAATGTCGGCAATAAAACCCGCCCAATATTTAACACTTTTATCGAGTGGTCGGCCCGATATTTTACGGTCGCAACAGAGGTAAGATTGATGCCAATTAACCAATCGGCCAGTTGGCGTCCAAATCCGGCATCTTGCAGCGACTGCATCTCATTATTGGATCGCAAGTTTTGCAGCCCTTTTTTTACTTCATCATTTGTCCATTCATTTAACAACAACCGTTCGATTGGCTTTTTTGT
>JAGFXW010000302.1 GCA_017861495.1 Bacillota bacterium | reverse complement strand
GCTGATATCATATATGCGGCGATCAACAAAGGGGCAGTGGCTATCAGTAATGGAGGCGCGTTTCTGGCATTTAAAGGAGCTGGAAGCGAAACTCATAGTAATGAGAAGCCCGAGGTGGCATTAACCAGTGGATTTATTAGGCGCAATGAAGAATATCGGGTTGCGAATTCGAAACGAGAGATTGGTTGTCCGGTTGTTGGGTGCGTTCACGATGCGGTTATTGTTGCCCCCTTCTATTGCGGGAAGGAAAGAATAGGTTTTTTGCATGTTTACAAAGTCGGAGACGTAGTGCACTCCCCGGACATCAAACTGGTAACCGGGGTTGCCGAAATGTTGAGCATTCAATTTCAAAGCGCTCGTCTGGAAGAACAGGCAAAACTTCTGGCGCACGCAGAATATGCGGCGTTGCGGTCACAAATCAATCCGCATTTTCTTTTCAATTCCATTAGCGCCATCAAGCTTCAGGTTCGTGAGGATCCCATCAAGGCGCAGCAGTTATTGATGGCTCTGGCATCGTTTTTTCGCCGCACGCTGGAGAGCGGCAAGGAAATGATCACGCTTGCCGAAGAACTGCAGTGCATAGAATTTTATCTTACGATTCAACAAGCGCGATTCGGTGACAGGCTGAGGGTTCACTATGATATAGCAACAGAATGCATGCCCATTTCTGTGCCGGCCTTTACCATTCAACCGTTGGTGGAAAATTGTTTTAATCATGGTTTTTCAGAAAAGGTCGATGCTCTTCAAATAAAAATATCCGGTAAAATTCAGCAAGAGGGGGTTATCGTACGGATTGAAGACAATGGCAACGGAATACCGGATGAAGTCATAGAAGCAGTCCAGCAGAACCAAGTAATTCGTCGGATGGGCGTTGGGCTCACCAATGTCAACAGGCGATTGAGAAGCATTTACGGACAAGAGTGCGCTCTTCATTTGAAAAATTTGCATCCGGGCGCGGTAGTGGAACTAACAATTCCAAGCGGAGGCGTAACATGATAAAAATAGTAATTGCCGATGATGAGCCCCACGTCTGCAAGGAACTAGAGTATATCATCGGCAGGGAAAGCGAATTGAAAATTGTTAAAGTCTGCCATAATGGAACCGAGGCATTGGAACAAATCAGCAAGCTTCAACCGGAAATCGTTTTTCTGGATATCGAAATGCCAGGGTTGAACGGCATCCAATTAGGGTATTATCTCAAAAACATGAAACGGCAACCGTACCTGATTTTTGTTACCGCATACGGTGATTTTGCTTTGGATGCCTTCAAAGTTGGCGCCAAGGGGTATATATTGAAGCCGTTTTCCGAAGAAGATGTGCAGGAACAGATAAGGCAGGCTAGGGAGTATATAGAACGCCAGTCGCCCGCGCCCGACAAAGGCCGGGAAATTCCCAAAACCAAGATTCCCGTGCAAGATAACGGGAAGTTCAAATTGCTCGACCAACAGACTATTATCCTGGCATATGCCAATGACAGGGCCGTTTATGTTCGGTCTGACGGAACGGATTATATGGTGGATTTTTCATTAGCCGAACTTGAAGGGCATCTGCAGAAAAATATATTTATCCGTTGTCATAGGAATCATATCGTAAATATCAGTAAGGTAAAAGAAGTCGTTCCGTGGTTTAACAGTACTTACATGCTGGTTATGGAAGGCGAGACTAATGTGCCGGTTAGCCGTGCACATGTAAAAATGATTCGTGAAGTATTTTGCATAAGTTAACTGCTTAACCTGATTAATGATAAAATTCTGTTTATTTAGTTTTGTTTTTTGTCACTCGGACTGGTTTTTTAGTTACTCGTAACGCCACGACGCTCGTCGTGGTTTTTTCTTTTGAAATATAATGAATTGAGAATACAATTTCTAATGAAAGTACAGTTTGTTCAAATGGGTACACAGGTAAACGTGGGGTGTAAATCAACGGGGAGGACAAAAAGTAGTAGAAAGGCAGGGGGATAAGTGTGAAGAAAATGGGGAAAATCAGGGGATTGGTTGCAGGGATGACGTTACTGGCTTTGATCATTGCCGGCTGTGGCGGCGGAACGAAGCAACCGGCGGCAACCAAGGATAAATATCCGACTGGACCGATTAACGTGATTGTATCCTTTGCTCCAGGAGGGGGAACAGACCTGGGCGCCAGAATGCTCCTACCCTACGCGGAAAAAGATCTTGGCGTGCCAATGACTGTGATAAACAAATCCGGCGGCGGGGGATGGGTAGGATGGAACGATTTGCTTAGCGCGAAAGCCGATGGATATACGATTGCCTATATTAATACGCCAAATTTAATGACCGGTTATTTAAATCCCAGCGTGAAGAGGGACAAGTCACTGGATGACTTCGAACTACTTGCCAATCATGTCGTTGATTATGGCGCATTGGCCATTAGACCTGATGAAAAGCGATTCACCAATATAAAAGAAATGCTTGAGTATGCCAAAATCAATGAAGTCACCTGCACTACGACGGGTCCGGCGAGCGATGACCATATTGCCATACTAAAAATCAATAAAAAATTTGGGACTAAGTTGGTAGCTGTACATACAAAGGGAGCCGCCGAAGGGAAATCCTCAGTGATGGGTGGACACATAGACGTTTATGCGGCGAATGTCGGTGAGGTGACTATACCTCACAAAGACAAGGAATTAAAGGTGATTGGTATCATGGCGCCTCAGAGGACGAAATTCTTGCCGGATGTACCGACGTTGGAGGAAAGTGGATACAAAGATATTTATTCATGGTCGGCCCGCGGACTGGCGGCAAAAAAAGGAATTTCTCCTGAGCAGCGGGATAAACTTGTCGCAGCTTTTGAAAAAGCAATGAAGAACCCCGAACACATCAAAAAGATGGAAGAAATGGGGTTGGAAGTAAAGTTCTTGACGGGCCAGGATTATTTTAAATTACTGAAAGCTGATGAAGATGGAGTCCGGGGAGTATTTGACTTACTGGGATGGAAAACAAAAATATAAGGAAAGAGGGAATAATAATGTCAAATG
>JAGFXW010000301.1 GCA_017861495.1 Bacillota bacterium | reverse complement strand
TTCAATGGTATCCGTATAGGTCCGGTACGTATTCATATTTTCCAGATCGCCGATATGGGCGCTCATAAACGCCTGCTTGCCGCGCGTCAGGCAAAACACGTTTTTGAGTTCACCGCCACAAGCCAACACAGACGGATAGGCAGACGCCAAGGAAATCGGCGCCGGAACATAACCACGGCTGCGCCGCAGCGGATAAACTTTGTCACGAAACACCCTGACCACCGAATCTTCGGCCGGCCGATAAATCGCCCGGTTGTGAACCAAAAAAACATCGGCAATCGCAGACAAACGTTCCATGGCATCCTTATCTTCATAGGCAATCGGTTCATCGCTGGTGTTCCCGGAGGTCATGACCCAAACATCGTGCGGCTCCAACAACAGCCAATGCGGCGGCGCATACGGCAACATGACGCCTAAGAAAGGATTCCCGGGCGCTATACTTTCCGCCAAGCTATAGCCGGGTCCTTTGGCCAGTAATACGATGGGCCGTTCCATACTGCTCAGGGCTTCCTGTTCCGCTTTCTTCACCCAGCAGTGCTTGCGGACCGTCTCCAAATCCCCGCACAAGACGGCAAACGGTTTATCCTCACGAATTTTCCGTTCCCGAAGCGTCCGCACCGCTTGTTCGTTGTAAGCATCACAGGCCAAATGGAAACCGCCGACCCCCTTGATGGCGATAACCGCCCCCTCGGCTACCCGCTGTCTGGCAGCCGCAAAAACATCTTCGCCCACACCGGTTACCAGCTGTCCCTGCCGATCCAGCAACCGGTACTGAGGACCGCAGTCATCACAGGCATTGGGCTGTGCATGAAAACGCCGGTCTGCCGGTTGATCATACTCCTGTTGGCAGGCCGGGCACATCGCAAATTCGGCCATCGTCGTATAAGGCCGGTCATAAGGTATGTCCCGAATAATCGAATATCGTGGGCCACAGTTTGTACAATTGATGAACGGATACTGAAATCGCCGGTCCTTCGGATCCAGCAACTCCCGCTGGCAATCGGGACAGGTGGCCATATCCGGCGACAACAAAGCCGTCCGGGCCGCAACATGGTCACTGCGGCGGATCAGAAACGTTTCCGATCCCTGAACCGCACAAGGGGTTATCGTCACTTCATCAATACGAGCCAATGGCGGAGCGTCCGACCGCAGATAACGAATGAATCCATCAATCGAATCCAATCCGCCTTCCACTTCTATCTGCACGCCGCTGGCATCGTTCAAGACCCAGCCGGTTAAACCATGTTGCGCTGCTGCATGGTAAACGAAAGGACGGAAACCTACTCCCTGCACGATGCCAGTGACAAAGAGATGCCGCCGCTCCACATTCCCGTTTTTCACCATCCGGCTAACAACCAATTACTATAGTTTCTACCGCATTCGTTGAGCAAATCCAACTCCCCCTCTGGCAGTTCAGATTTTCTTCCACGCCCAGCCCCTTCTTAGGCTGGGAAACAGGCTGTGAGAAGGACACATTGCCTTTACTGGGCTGAACGTTTGGACAATTCCACCTGCACCAGCAAAGCGCACTCCAACCGTTTTTTCTGCAATTCACAGCCGATTTGGTAAGGTTCCGTAATTGAACCATGGAACAACTGTGCATTGGCATGGCATCCGCCGCTGCAGAAGAAACGCGCCCAACATTCCCGACAGGTTGGTTTAGCCAGTACATGCGTATTGCGAAATTCTGCCGGTATGACAGAATTTTCGATACCCGTATCAACGCTGCCCAGACGATATCCGTCCCGGCCGACAAATTGGTGGCAAGGGTACAGATCCCCTTCCGGAGTCACCGCAAAATATTCGTGTCCGGCGCCACAGCCGCTCAACCGTTTCGGCAGACAAGGACCGTGGTTCAGATCGATGTTGAAATGGAAAAAATCAAAGCCTTGGCCGGCCGCTTTCCGTTCCAGATAAGCCTTGGCCAATTCTTCGTACTGCTGGAACAGTCCGGGCAAATGGTTTTCCTGCAACTCATAGTCGCAATCTTTGCCGACAACAGGTTCCACGGACAATTGATCGAAACCCAGATCCGCCATCGCCAGCACATCTTCGGCAAAATCCAAATTATACGCCGTATAGGTACCGCGCACATAAAAATAAGTCCCCCGCGGATCGTAATTGGGATCTTTTCTCGAAACTGCAACAGCGCGGATGTTGTTTACCGCAGCATCCCAGCTGCCTTGCCCGCCGGCATTCGGCCGCATCCGATCGTGGACCTCGCGCCGTCCATCCAGGCTCAGCACCAGGCTGATCGCATTGTCATTCAAATATTGTATCGTTTCCGCGTTCAATAACACGGCATTTGTTGTCAAGGTCAGTTTAAAAATCTTCCCCGTAAGCGCTTCCTTTTGGCGGATATAGTTCACTACATGGCGAACCGTGTCCATATTGAGCAACGGCTCCCCGCCAAAAAAATCAATCTCGCAATGCTGCCGCGAACCACTGTGGGCCAAAATAAAATCAACCGCTTTTTCCCCTACTTCCGGAGTCATCAATCCCCGGTCGTGCCCGAAATCACCAGTCCCGGCAAAACAATAATGACAGCGCAGGTTACAATCGTGGGCTACATGCAGACACAATGCTTTGACAATTGGCTCCTGCTGGAACATCGCCGGCGGCACTTCCGGCGCCGGGGAAAATAACTGTTCCTGCGCAACCAGTCCGCGCAGTTCGGCCATCGCCTCCGTCAATTCTTCCTGCGTGTACACCGTTTGCAATTGCGCCAATACTTCCGGCTCATTATCGCCGCGAAACACATCCATAATATCATAGACCAGCTTATCCACGGCGTGCACCGCCCCGCTATTTACGTCCAGCAGCACATACGTCCCGTGAAGAAAAAATTTATGAAAATCCATAGCCGCAACCTTTCATTAAAAACTTTCCCTGGCAAAAACCAAGCCCCCGTGCCGTAACACCGACCGGGGGCTGTTTTCGGCTATTTCTGGCAGGCTTGATTACCTACCGTGCACGACGTCTTGCAAGCAGATTGGCAAGAAGTCTGGC
>JAGFXW010000300.1 GCA_017861495.1 Bacillota bacterium | reverse complement strand
TGTTATCATACTAATGGACAGGTCTATGAAAAAAGTAAAGGAACAAAAACATGGCAATAATTACGGCGGAAAATGTAACGAAAACGTACGGTGAAAAAATTTTATTGGATAATGTAAGCTTCAGCATCGAAGCGGGGGATAAGATTGGCCTGATCGGCGTGAACGGCGCCGGCAAATCGACATTCCTGAGAATGGTTGCCGGGTTGGAGGTTGCCGAAAGCGGCAAATTTATCAGAGGCGGCAATGTCCAAGTCGAATATTTGCCGCAGGAACCGGATTTTGACCCGGAGGCTACGGTAATTATGCAAGTGTTCAAAGGCAATTCACCGGTTATGCAATTGTTGAGGGAATATGAACAAACGTTGGAACAAAGTTGCATTTATCCTGAGCAGACGAAATGGCAAACGAAGCTGATCGAGTTAAACCGGCAAATGGATATCAATGATGCCTGGCAATTGGAGAGCAGTGCCAAAACCGTTCTTACCCGGCTGGGCATCACTGATTTTTCGGCAACCATTGGCACTTTGTCCGGCGGGCAAAAAAAGCGGGTCGCCTTGGCCAGCGCCTTGATTAACCCATCGGATTTGCTGATCTTGGATGAACCGACGAACCATATTGATAATGATACAGTAGCTTGGTTGGAGGATTTTATTGCAAAACGAAAAGGCGCTTTGCTAATGGTCACCCATGACCGCTATTTCCTTGACCGGGTAGCGACGCGGATCATCGAACTGGAGCAAGGGCAGTTGTACAGTTATGCCGGCAACTACAGCACCTTTGTTACGATGCGGGCGGAACGGGAAGAACAGCGCGAAAGCACAGAACGAAAACGGCAAAACTTATTTCGCCATGAATTGGCTTGGATACGGAGAGGGGCGCAAGCCCGTTCGACGAAACAAAAAGCACGGATTGAACGATTTGAAGAATTGGCTGCCCAGAAGCCGAAGGTGAACGCCGGCGCAATGGAAATATCGGTTGGTTCCAGCCGGTTGGGCCGGAAAATCTTGTCTTTGGAGAACGTTACTAAGAGTTTTGGCGATACAGTATTGATTCAAGACTTTAATTATACGCTGCTGCGGGACGACCGGGTAGGCATTGTCGGCCCGAACGGAAGCGGAAAATCGACTTTGCTCAACCTGATTACCGGACAATTGCTTTGCAGCAGCGGCAGTATTGATGTGGGGCAGACCGTTAAGATTGGTTATTTTTCGCAGGAAAATGAGGAAATGAACCAGGAACTGCGTGTGATTGAGTACATCAAGGAGGAAGCCGGTTATATCACCGCAGCCGATGGACAAACTATCAGCGCCGGGCAAATGCTGGAACGTTTTTTGTTTTCATCGGCCATGCAATGGATGCCGATTGCCAAACTGTCCGGCGGCGAGAAACGACGGCTTTATCTGCTTCGGATATTGATGTCTTCACCGAATGTTTTGATTCTGGACGAACCGACCAATGACCTCGATATCCCAACATTGTCCATTTTGGAAGATTATCTGGATGATTTCCCAGGGGCAGTGATTACGGTTTCGCATGACCGCTATTTTTTAGACCGTCTGGTCGATAAAATATTTGCGTTTGAAGGCGACGGCGTTATCCGCCAATACAACGGCGGTTATTCTGCCTATCTGGAAAACCGTAAACCTTCAGAGCGGCCAGCGGCGGTCAAACCGGAAAAAAACGAAAAAAACAATGTGGTCAAAGAGCTGGATAAAGCACGGTCGCGCAAGCTTGGCTTCAAAGAACAGCGGGAATACGAACAGATTGACGGGCTGATTGCCGCTGTCGAACAGGAATTGAAGCAGGTGAACAAAGGAATTGATTTGGCCGGCAGTGACTTTGCCTTGCTGCAGAACTTGGTCAGCAGCAAGGAGGCGCTGGAGCGCGAGTTGGATGAATTGCTGGAGCGGTGGGCTTATCTTACGGAATTGGCGGAAGAAATGCAAAAAAATTGAATTGAATTTCTCATAAAAGAATGATATTCTAATGGAGAAAAGCAGAATATGCCATGATGGTATCCGCTGGAGCCATACAAAGGCATAGTAACCCAGCTTAGATCCCCAGGGACTGAGACGGGAGGTAACAAAACGAGTGTGCCTTTCGGATACGTTCCGGGAGGCTTTATTTTTTGCGAAATAACGATTGCCGGTAAAATTGCTGCTGGGTTGGACCTTAAAAAATATATTGGAGGCGCTATATGTTCCTGACATCATTGAAATCAAAAATTCATTGTGCTACAATCACAGAAGCAAATCTGAATTATATGGGAAGCATCACCATCGATGAAGACTTGCTGGAAGCAGCCGGTATTTATGCCAATGAAAAAGTACAAGTAGTGAATAACAACAATGGCAGCCGCTTGGAAACCTATGTAATCAAAGGGGCAAGAAAATCCGGCGTCATTTGCTTGAACGGGGCCGCTGCGCGGATGGCCCAGCCGGGCGACAAGGTGATCATTATTACGTATGCCCTGATGGCGGAAGATGAATTTCACCGGTTTACGCCGACGGTTGTTATGGTGGATGAGAAAAATAGAATTACGGAAATCAGAGATAAAGAAGTGCATGGCAGCGTTGGCTGAAATGAAGGTACTAACAAGTTAAGAATAATAGGGATTCTGTTGAGGCGATGAAATGAATATCCAAATATTTGGCATTAAAAAATGTAAAGATACACAGAAAGCGGAGCGGTTTTTTAAGGAACGCGCTATACCCTGCCACTTTGTCGATCTGACGATGCGCGGGCCCAGTAAGGGTGAGTTGGAAAAAATGAAAGCTGTGGTCGGGCTGGATGCACTGATCAACCGGGATGGCAAAGAATATGCCAAGAGTAATTTAAAGTACATTATCCATAATAAAGAGGAAGAGCTGCTGAAGAATCCTTTATTATTAAAGACGCCGATTGTGCGAAACGGAGCGAAAGTCACGGTTGGCTATTGTCCGGACGTTTGGCGCGGGTGGGGGTGATTTTCAGGATCGCTTCCTGGAACGCGCAGCGGAACAAAAAAGTTTGTACAGCATCAAAGTCTGAACCGCCGATAGTGGGGTTCAGACTTTGATGTTATAATGGGACTGAAGTGAAGATGGATCAGTTAGAACGAAAAGGGGAGTTGTCTTGGATCAATCGCTGGCATTAGGGGAAAAGAAAATAAGCAAGCTCCTATGGGATTATTCTATTCCGGCGATTACCGGCATGCTGATTACTGCCTTATATAATATTGTTGATAGTATTTTTGTCGGGCACGGCGTCGGGGCGGCAGGGTTGGCTGCGGTAACGATTGCGTTTCCGATCATGATCGTCTTTATGGCGTTTGGCATGTTGATCGGCGTTGGATCGACTACGCTGGTATCCATTCGTCTGGGCCAGAAAAATCAAGCGGGAGCGGAAAAAATTCTTGGCAATGCGTTTTCGCTTTCCGTCATCGTATCCATTTTGTTGTCGGCAGCTGTGTTATTGTTGTTGGATCCGATTTTAGCCGGTTTGGGGGCAACGGAGGAGGTTTTGCCGTTGGCCCGTAATTTTTCGCAGATTATCGTTTTAGGCAATGTTTTCATGTTTGTTGGATTTGGGCTGAACAATATCATCCGTGCGGAAGGCAACCCGAAAATTGCGATGATGACGATGATCATCGCTGCTGTTTTAAATGCTCTTCTCAACCCATTGTTTATTTTCGGGTTGGGGCTGGGGATTCGCGGATCGGCACTGGCGACGGTTATTGCCCAAGCGGTTGCAGCTTGCTGGGTAGTAGGCCATTTTTTGCGGCCCAAAGCGTATTTGAAATTAAGACCGGAAAATTTTTTTCTGGCCAAAGCGATCGTGCATGAAATTACCCAAATGGGTTCTTCCGTGTTTTTCATGCAGATTGCTGCCAGTCTGGTCGTCAGCTTACTCAACTACACATTGGTTTCCTGCGGCGGTCAGATTGCTGTTGCCGCCATGGGTGTTATTAGCCGGCTCCACATGTTGATCCTGATGCCGGTTTTTGGCATCAGCCAAGGCGCGCAATCGATTATCGGTTACAATTTTGGCGCGCAAAATTATGAACGTGTCCGTAAAACCGTGAAACTGGCTGCTCTTTGGGCCACTGCTGTTTCTACTACCGGTTTTGCCGTGGTCCTGTTGTTTGATGTGTATGTTGTCCGGTTGTTCAGCGACGATCCTGTGTTGATCGAGATCGGATCGAGCGGATTAAAACTTTTTTTATGCATGCTGCCGGTCGTTGGCTTACAGGTGATTGGAGCGGCGTTTTACCAGGCGACTGCCCGGCCGATGTATGCGTTGCTGTTAAGCATGTCCCGGCAAGTCATCCTATTAATTCCCTTGTTGCTGATCCTGCCGCGCTTTTTGGGCATACAAGGCGTTTGGCTGGCCGGTCCTGTTTCTGATTTCGGATCCAGTCTTCTTACGGTGCTCCTTGTGATCCCTGCGTTGCGGAAGTTGAAAACAACAGACAGTTGAAGGCGGTGAAAATGCGCAGTGTATCTGTATCTTGATGTATTCGAAGATTTTGCTTGTGAGATGTGCGGGGCCTGCTGCCGCAATGACTGGGTAATAACAGTCGACCAGGAGAGCTATCTGCGGAATGAAAAGTGGTTCGCGGAACGGGGCGGCAGCGCAGAATTCCACCAGGCCTTTTTGCCTCTGGCTAAACCGGGATTAGGGGAATATGCCGAGATTGCCAAGACCGCCAGTGGAGTATGCTGTTTTCTCGAAGCGTCGGATTTATGCCGGCTGCATAGGGAAGCGGGCCATGACCACTTGGATGGGGTTTGTAAAACCTTTCCCCGCTATCCGATGAATACCAGCCGGGGCGTTGAATTGACGCTAAGCCTGCTCTGTCCGGCAGCTTTCAAAAAGCTGTTACGTGTTGAACCGTTAGCGATTGTTCGCAGCGAGCACTCACCCAGACAGCAGTCTCTGACGGACTATGCAGTGGAGGCGTTTCCCGAACAACAGTCGCGCTATCAGCGATTGCATTATTATTTTGAATTGGAAACCCACTTTATCGATATCATGCAGTGCCGGTCGATGAGTTTGGAAGAACGGTTGGAATTTTTAGCCGCTGCGAT
>JAGFXW010000102.1 GCA_017861495.1 Bacillota bacterium | reverse complement strand
ATTGGAATTGTTGCCAATGCTGGCGCGCGAATACAATCCGGCAATCAGCGATACTTTGTGCCGGACTGCGGCAATCATGGCGGAACAGAACGATTTTTTTCAACAGGCGGCGCAACGGTTGCTGGCGGAAACAACAGCAATGGAGGACGGGAACGCCATTATCCGGCTAAACGGCATAAAAAATCTTCACATTGCCCTGCAAAGAGAATTTTTTCGTACGGTAATTAAAAAAAAACAAGGACATTTAAAAGGAATCTCTTTCTATCATGTGGAAAAACTGATAGAGATGGTAAACTGTTGCCAAGTAGGAAAAATGCTTCGCTTGCCCGGTGGGTTGCTTGCGAAGCGCGGATATCAAACCATTGACATTTCGATGGAACAGTTTGTAACGCAGAGCGCTGACAGAACGTTGATATTTGGCCTCACGGTTCCCGGCAAAACAGAAATCAAAGAAATGGGAATTATTGTATTAACGGAGACTGTGACGGAGTGGAATAAGATAAGCAACAAGAATGTGGCGGTATTTGACCAGAGCAAATTATTTTTGCCGTTATTCGTACGGGCGAGATTGCCTGGTGATCGGTTTTGGCCTTTAGGATCAACTGGCGGCAAGAAATTAAAAAGCTTTCTTATTGATCATAAAATACCTGCTGATATTCGAGATTCCATCCCTCTTATTTGCGACCAACAGGGGATTTTATGGGTAGGTGGTTATCGTCAGGCAGAGCGGGGAAAGGTTCTGCCCTCTACAAGACAGTATTTGCAAGTAACGATTAATCAAACAGGAGGCAACGTTTCGTGTTAGAAGAGATACAAGAAGTTTTATTCAGTGAAGAGCAACTTGCGGCAAGGGTAAAAGAATTGGGCGCGCAATTAACGCAGGATTATGCGGGGCAGGAAATCCTCATGATAGGTGTTTTGCGCGGAGCAATCATTTTTATGGCTGACTTGGCCAGGGCGGTACAAGTGCCGGTAGTGTTTGATTTTATGGCCGTTTCGAGCTACGGGTCTTCAACATCATCCACTGGAGTAGTGCGAATTCTCAAGGATTTGGATGAAGATGTGGAAGGAAAACATATTCTCATTGTTGAGGATATTATTGACTCAGGCTTAACCTTGAGTTATTTGGTGGAGAATTTAAAATCGCGGAAACCGCGCAGTATTAAAATCTGCACATTATTAAATAAACCGGAACGCAGAAAAGCCGATGTACCGGTTGATTATAACGGCTTCACTATCCCGGATCACTTTGTTGTCGGTTACGGGTTGGATTTTGCCGGAAAATATCGAAATTTACCGTTTATTGGTATTCCTAAAAATACCTCAAAATGAGGTTGGTTTGATAGCCGTAAAAACAAGAAATGTCGAGAACTGGGATGTTCAGCAGACGACCTTATTGTTGTTAGTTTATAAAGAGTATGATATAATATGGACCTATGGATAGCAATCATCGACGGATGTTTTTGTTTGTTCCAGTGAGAGGAGGGCTAGTGATTGAATAAGTTTTTTCGTAATGTTAGTTTCTATCTACTAATTATCATAATAGCCATATCAATTATTGATTATTACTCATCACGAACTACAAATAAGCAGGAGATTACTTATACTCAATTTATGCGGTCTGTTGAAGAACAGAATGTAGAACGTGTAACCATAGTTGATAATATGATCCGAGGCAAGCTTAAGGACGGACAGGAATTTACCACAGTCACTCCCAATGACCCGGCTCTGATTAATACATTGCGGGAAAAAGGCGTAGATATAAAGGCGGAGCAGCCGCCGCAGCCGCCATGGTGGACGACGATTTTTTCTTCGATCCTGCCTATGCTATTGTTGATTGGGGTTTGGTTTTTCATTATGCAGCAGACGCAGGGCGGTGGAAACCGCGTCATGTCGTTTGGCAAAAGCAGGGCCAAACTTAATACGGAAGACAAAAATAAGGTTACTTTTGCCGATGTTGCCGGTGCCGATGAATCAAAGCAAGAACTGGAAGAGGTTGTAGAATTCCTAAAGCATCCAAAGAAATTTAACGAATTGGGGGCCAGGATACCTAAAGGTGTTTTATTGTACGGGCCGCCTGGTACCGGAAAAACCTTATTAGCCCGCGCCGTTGCCGGCGAAGCGGGAGTTCCGTTCTTTAGCATTAGCGGCTCGGATTTTGTTGAGATGTTTGTTGGGGTTGGCGCTTCGCGTGTCCGGGACCTTTTTGAACAGGCGAAGAAAAATTCACCCTGTATTGTGTTCATCGATGAAATCGATGCGGTTGGCCGCCAGCGCGGCGCTGGTCTTGGCGGCGGTCATGACGAGCGTGAACAAACGTTGAACCAATTGTTGGTCGAAATGGATGGGTTTGGCGTTAATGAAGGAATTATTATCATTGCGGCCACAAACCGTCCGGATATCCTTGATCCGGCGTTATTGCGCCCAGGCCGGTTTGACCGGCAAATTGTCGTTGATAAACCGGATGTTAAAGGCCGGATGGAGATTTTGAAGGTCCATACCCGCGGAAAGCCTTTGGGCAATCATGTAAACCTTGACGTTTTGGCGCGCCGTACGCCGGGCTTTACCGGCGCTGACCTGAGTAATTTAGTGAATGAAGCCGCTTTGCTGGCGGCCCGTCGCAATAAAAAGCGGATTGAAATGCCGGAATTGGAAGAATCGGTAGAACGGGTTATGGCTGGGCCGGAGCGGAAGAGCCGGGTAATCAGTGAAAATGAAAAGAAATTAACGGCTTACCATGAAGCAGGCCATGCGTTGGTAGGGATGATGCTTAGCCATACCGATCCTGTTCATAAAGTTTCTATTATTCCTCGCGGCCGCGCAGGTGGATATACTTTGATGCTGCCGAAAGAAGACCGTTACTATGCAACGCGTTCCGAGTTATTAGACCAATTGAAAACGTTCCTTGGCGGGCGGGTTGCCGAAGCCTTGGTTTTGGATGAAATTAGTACTGGTGCGCAGAATGACCTGGAGAGGGCTACTTCTTTGGCCCGCAAAATGATTTGCGAATTCGGCATGAGTGACGCGCTGGGGCCAATCTCGTTTGGTCATAGGGACGAACAAGTCTTTTTGGGCAGAGACCTTGGACGTGACCGCAATTACAGTGAAGAGGTTGCTTACGCAATCGACCAGGAAGTTCGTCGTATTATTGAAGATGCGTATGCCAAGACAGAAGAGATATTAAAGAACAACAGGGATAAACTGCAGGCAATTGCCGAAGCGTTGATGATACGGGAGACTTTGGAAGCCAATCAGTTGGAACAATTGATAAAAGATGGAAAAATTACTGATGATGGCGATGCGCTGAATGATAGCGAAAACCCTGTGATTAAGACTGCTCCTGCCGTGAGTGAAAAACCGCTGACGGAAGAAACCGGAGTAGGGAGTACAGATTCAAAAACAGTTTATATTTCTCATCTCTAAAGGATATCGGTTGCTTGAACCTTGTTGAATTTTATCAATTAAAGAGATACGGTCTGCCAAAGGTTGCGGGAGACCGTATTTTTTTGACTAATTGTTAATGTCTCGCAGGAGCGCCTTTACAAATTGTTAACCATAAACTATAATGTGGATAACAATTTGCGAGGAGGGTTGTTTTTGCGGACAAAAATTTTCGAATTATTGCGCCAGCATTCGAATCAGTATGTGTCAGGCGAAATGATCAGCAAACAGCTGGCAGTTTCACGTACTGCGATTTGGAAACATATTCAGGCTATAAAGCAGGAAGGGTATCTTATTGAGTCGCATCCGCGAAAAGGCTATTGTTTACGGCAGGCGCCGGATTTGCTTCTTCCCGGAGAAGTAGATTTTCATCTTGATACGGAATGGTTAGGGCGAAACATTTCTTATTTTTCCAGCATTGGGTCGACGAACGACGAAGCAAAAAAATTAGCAGGCGAGGGAAAACCGGCCGGAACGATTGTTTTGGCAGAAGAACAGACTGCCGGGCGCGGCCGGCTGGCGCGAAAATGGGTTTCGCCTCCCGGAACAGGTATTTGGTTTTCTGTTATTTTGCGTCCGCGCTTTTTGCCGCAGGAAGCGCCTAAATTTACGTTAATGGCGGCAGTGGCCGTCAATCGGGCAATCCTCAATTGTACAGGTGTAAGTTCGGGAATTAAGTGGCCTAATGATATTGTTTATAAAAATAAAAAAATTGCTGGTATTTTGACGGAAATGAACGCAGAGATGGATGGTATTAATTATATTGTTCTAGGGATTGGCATTAACGTAAATGTGCAGTCAAGTGATTTACCCGAAGAAATTCATTCCATCGCCACATCACTGTCAATGGTGAAGGGATCTTTCCTGTCGAGGGTGAATTTATTAGCAGAAGTTTTATTGCAGTTGGAACGATTGTATGAAGAAGTTTGTTGTGATGGATTTGGGCGCATTTTTGAGGAATGGCGAAGAATGACGGTCACTCTTGGCCAAATGGTCGATGTCACCATGCCAGAACGGAAGTTTTGCGGGTTGGCGGTTGACATAGATGATGCCGGAGCGTTGTTGGTGGAGACTGATCACGGCAAAGAAAGTATATTGGCGGGCGATGTTAAGATACGTCCTAGTGAAGGAGGAAGGGTATTTTAATGTTGCGTAATATGATTTTAACTGGTTTATTTGCTGCTTTAATCACAATAAGCTCTCAAATTGCGTTTCCTCTTCCTTTTTCTCCGGTTCCGCATACATTACAAGTGTTGTTTATTATGCTGGCCGGGGTATTGTTGGGTTCCCGCTGGGGAACAATGAGCGTTGGTATCTGGATTACACTAGGAATTTTTGGGTTGCCGGTTTTTGCCCAGGGGAAAGCTGGTATTACTGTTTTAGTCGGGCCGACTGGGGGCTTTATTGTTGGGTTCCTATGCTGTGCGGCTCTTGTTGGCTGGTTGGCAGCCCATTGGCCATTGTCCTACACGCGAATGTTTATCGTCATGTTGGCCGGTTTGTTCGTTATATACGCTTGCGGACTTTTCGGTTTTATAATCGGTTTTACGTGGCTTTTGCATAAAGCGATGTCAATCCAACAGGGATTTTTATTAGTAGTTATGCCGTTTTTTCCTTTCGATATTTTTAAAATTGCTTTGGCGGCCTTTTTAGGCGTAAGAGTGCGAGGCGCATTGATGCAAGCAGGGTTGCTTCATAATTAATTTGATACGACAATGTGTGAGAATGGGGAGGATAAAATATGCTTTTGGTATTTGATGTTGGCAATACGAATATTGTGCTGGGCGTTTATGATAAGGAAACGCTGCTCTATCACTGGCGGATTTCCAGTGACAAACAAAAAACCAGTGATGAATACGGCATTTTATTGCATAATCTCTTTGCGTTTCGGGGAATAAACATGCGGGACATAAAGGCGGTCGCCATATCTTCCGTTGTGCCGCCGTTAATCGTTCCCCTGACGCGCATGTGTCAGCGGTACTTTTTTGTGGACCCGTTGTTAGTTGGACCGGGAGTGAAAACGGGTATCTGCATAAAATATGAAAATCCGCGGGAGGTTGGAGCTGACCGGATTGTCAATGCGATGGCGGCTTTCCAAAAGTACGGCGGTCCCTTGATTATTGTTGACTTCGGTACGGCAACTACTTTTTGTTATGTTTCGGCTAATGCCGATTACCTTGGCGGAGCGATTGCTCCCGGTATCGGAATTTCGACGGACGCCTTGTTCCAACGGGCGGCGAAATTGCCGAGGATCGAATTAGCGGTGCCGCGGTCGGTAATTTGCCGCAATACCATCACCAGTATGCAGTCAGGAATTATTTTTGGTTTTGTCGGACAAGTTGACGAAATCGTGCGGCGGATGAAAAAAGAAGCCGGTGAAGATGCCAAGGTTGTGGCTACCGGCGGATTAGCGAACCTGATTGCCCAAGAATCAAGTACCATTAATGTCGTAGAGCCATTTTTGACTTTGGAAGGACTGCGGTTATTGTACGAACAAAATCGCTAGTTTGACAGTTAAAACGAACTTGTTGTTGTGAACTGAATGATTGTGGAGGAATTGTAAGATGCAGATTGGCGCAGTGCGACTGAAAAGCCCGTTGCTATTGGCGCCGATGGCCGGCGTAACTGATTTGCCATTTCGGTTGTTAACCAAGGAAATGGGTTGTGCGCTGGTATATTCGGAAATGGTGAGCAGTAAAGGTTTATTGTACTGTAACGAAAACACGATGGATTTGATGCGCGTCGATGACCGTGAACGGCCTGTGGCCGTGCAGATCTTTGGCTCGGATCCGGAAAATATGGCGGCGGCGGCTCGGATGGTAACCGCTGGCGGAGCCGATATCGTTGATATTAATATGGGATGCCCTACTCCGAAGATTATTAAAAATGGCGACGGCGCTGCGTTGATGCGCCAACCGGAATTGGCGTACCGGGTCATGTGCTCTGTTGTTGAGGCGGTGAATATTCCGGTTACGGTCAAATTTCGCAAAGGATGGGATGAATCATCCGTCAATGTTGTGGAGTTGGCAAAATTGGCGCAAAAGGCCGGTGCGAGTGCGATCGCTGTTCATGGACGCACCAGGGAACAATTTTATTCTGGCAAGGCCGACTGGGGCATTATTCAAACCGTGAAAGAGGCTGTCAGCATACCGGTGATCGGCAATGGGGATATCCGGACGCCCGAGGACGCGGAACGAATGCTGAAGACTACTGGTTGCGACGGCTTGATGATTGGCCGGGGCGCGCAGGGAAATCCGTGGATTTTCCGGCAAATCAATGAATATTTTCAAACCGGGCAATATTCAAGCAGAGTGTCTTTGTCGGAACGGGAAAAAATCTTATTCCGTCATTTGGAAATGCTGATTTCGCTGAAAGGGGAATACTTGGCAATTCGTGAAATGCGGCGCCACGCCGCTTGGTATACCAAAGGACTTCCCAAGTCAGCCCAACTGCGGGTACGATTTAACCAAGCCGTAACGCAGCAGGATTTTTTGTCGATATTGGATAGTTTTACTGCGGAAACACCTGGGGATGGTGAACGGGAACATGATCATACTGCCGGTTGCTAACGGAGTATTGCCGCGACCAAATGGCGGCCGAATTGCAGGTGTATTTCTAGAAGATCAGACCGGGAAAATGTTAGCGGAAATTGGCGTAGGACGTGATATTCTCGTTTGTCCATGGATTGCTGATGAGCAAAATTTATATCCCGTCGGTGTGGTAACCAGGATTGTTGATGTGAAAAGGAAAATGCTGGTGGATGGTGCTGGGGTAGAAACCAATTTTTTGACGGTAGTTATGGAAGGGCAAGTACATGCTCGCTGGCATAGCCTGCAGACCAAAGATCGTTATGTGGTGTCTTCCGACATCGAAGCATTGGACCTTTTGAAAATGCGCAAAGAGTATCCAGTGATTTCCGGCGCAGGGTGGCTTCCGCAAGGCGGCTATACTGAGTTTCATGGACCAATGGATATTACGGTAACTATTTATGGTACCGATTTGCAATCCGGCCGGGAAATTGGCATGACGGCAAACGTGGGAGGCCTTGTGGAAAAAGAACAGGCCCATACCATTGAACACGCAATGATCCGGGCACTTTCCACGTATGGTCTTTGTACTCCTAGAACGATGCTGGAATCCTTGATCAAAGAGACGGATGAGTTGAAACAGTCGCTTGAGTTCAGTATACGCTATACGATGCCGGAAGTATTAGGGGTAACTGCCGGGGGAGCGTGTGGCAACCCGTTGACCAATATGGCGAAATTTTATTTGGAGCAGGAGTTTGTGGACAACATCAAGGCCGGTAAAAAACTCAACGAATCGCTCGTCAGCGCCCGGCGTACAACGATGTCACAGTTGACGAGTGATATGGGCCTGACCATGCAGCAAGGACTGCGTGCGGCGCAAGGGTTGAAAAAAGGCATGAGCCATGATGATACTGTGTTAAAAATGGCAATCTATAAAAAAGTAATTCGACGTTTTCCCTTTGAACCGTGGGGATAATTCCCTGCGGCTTTTCTTTTTTGGAAAACAATAGGAAATTTGGTTGTCAGCTTGAGGAATAAAAGGAAACATGGTACAATATTTATGTGCACAAACCTGTGTACACAAATTCGTAGGAGATGATGCCGTGTTAACGCATATCGGTGATAAGATTATTAACCGGCAAAAACTTCATCAAGCGATTGATGAGATACTT
>JAGFXW010000101.1 GCA_017861495.1 Bacillota bacterium | reverse complement strand
GCTCCGAGCAAAACAAGTCCAGCCAGATTAATTACTACACAAATTTGAAAAGCCATTGTGTATTCTCCGGTTGTTTGTTTGATAACCGCCACCAGCCGTGGCCCAATAGCTGCGGCAAGAGCAACGGTAAGAAACATAATGCCAAAATTCAACCCGAGGTTCTTGGTCCCGAATAATTCTGCCGTAATCGGCGCCATGACCGCCAGAATTCCTCCATAACAGGAAGCAATAAGCATAATTGCGCCGGCAAGAGAATAGTAGCTTGAGGTCAAAGGTAATGCAGCGACTGCACTGCCACCCATTACAAATGTCAAAACAATGACGAGATTACGCCCAATTTTATCCGATACTGCGCCCCAAAGCACCTTACCACCGCACATGCCAATTGACATTAATCCCACGATTCCCGCCGCTGCCTGCGGCGTTATTTTGAGTAAATCCTGCGCAATAGGAGAGGCCTGTCCAACCACCATCATGCCGGTAATGCACCCTAATGTGAATACGATACCGATAAAATAGAACATCGGATCAGTCAACATTTGCTTCCAATTTTTATCCGTGCTTTTTGTTCCTTCCGCCAGTTTAGGCGGTGTCCAACCAGTTGGAATGTACCCATTAGGAGCAGTTGCCATAACCCGCGAAATTAGAGCAATCAGACAGAAAAAGAAAACTCCCAATATTTTTAAGGCAGAAAAAATACCGTATTGAGAAATCAACATAACTGATACCGGCGCCCATACAAGAGCTCCCAACCCAAATCCTCCAGCCAGCAAACCGGAAGCCAAGCCTTGTTTATCCGGAAAAAAACGAAGGATATTACTTATCGTTCCCCCTGGATAAATAAACCCAATCCCCACTCCAGCTATCAAAATACTTATATACATTTGATACAGTGTTTGAACAAAACCAATGCCGGCAACACCAAGCCCTAATAACGCCCCGCCTATCAGTGTTACTTGACGCGGCTGCATATAATCCAATGCTTTGCCGGCCGCTATAGCCATCGTTGCCGCTGTTGACATAAGTAGAGAAAATGACAAAGCAACGTCGGCAGGCGACCAATTAAAGACGCTGATTAACGGTTTTTGAAAAACACTCCAAGCATAACAAAATCCCGCGCATAAACTGACAATAATACTAGAAACTAGCGCAATCCACCGTTGTGATTCATAATTCATCCAAAATACCTCCACCAATTCGAATTTATCATTTACCCTCGACATCCACGTTCTCTATTTAATAATTTTTTATAATCGCAATATGAGATTTTCCCGGTACAAAAATTCCCGGTTTTGAGATATTCTCACCGCCAGGATCTGATATTATATAGATACGTTTCCATCATACATAACGGTTGCGAAAGCTCTGAAAGCCAATAACAACCGTTCTTCCAAGCCATGCTTCCTATTTATAAAATACACATTCACATTGCTGAACATACCCCCTTTAATAAATTTATATGCAATATTCACGCCAAAGTCAACACAACCAATACAAAAAAATCAGGAATAAACTCTGAATGAGTTGTATTCCCGATTTCTTCCACAATTACCGATGGGCGAATTTCAATTCATCATCCAGCTTATACTTACGAATCTTTTCATAAAATGCTTTGCGCGAAATCCCCAGCTCTTTAATCGCGGCGCTGCGATTATTGTTGCAATTGATAATCGCAGTCTTTATTAAGTCTCGTTCCAACTTGCTGACCGTATCCTTAAAGCCGTGCAAATCGGATTGTTCTTCCGCCGTTTCAATCGAGCTGACAACCTTGTCTTCGGGCGCATGTTCGCTGGTGTCTCCAACCTGTAAATAGGCTGGCAGGTGACAAACATCAATTTGCAATCCGTCCCTGACAATACAGGCATGTTCAATCACATTTTGCAATTCCCTGATATTGCCCGGCCAATTATAATTATGGAAAAGACGCATTACTTCCGGCGATATAGTGATATTTTCTCCCATATCTTCCGAAAAATGCATGACAAATTTCTGAACCAATTCGGGAATATCGTCTTTTCTGTCGTTTAAAGGAGGTATAAACAATGGTACAATATTGATTCGGTAATACAAATCTGAACGAAACGTTCTATCTTTTACCATATTCTCAAGATCGCGGTTTGTTGCCGCAATGACTCGAATATCCAACTTGATCGTTTTGTTGCCGCCAACTCGTTCCAGTTCTTTTTCTTGTAATACTCGTAAAAGTTTTGCCTGCATCGCGACGCTCATATCGCCAATTTCGTCCAAAAAAATGGTACCTCCATGAGCGAGTTCAAACTTACCCATTTTCCCGCCTTTTTTAGCGCCCGAAAAGGCTCCTTCTTCATAACCGAACAATTCACTTTCCAACAAGGTTTCCGGGATTGCCGCGCAATTCACTTTGATCAGCGGTTTGTCTCTTCGCTTACTGGCATTGTGTATCGCAATTGCCAATACTCCTTTTCCTACGCCGCTTGCGCCGCGAATAAGAACGGTAGATTTTGTCGGCGCCACCTTGGCTGCTAATTTCAAGATTTCCCTAAGCCGAAGATTATGTCCAATATACTCTTGAAACGATGCCGGCAGCCCTTCATGCTGATCTAACTGTTCCCTTAGATAATCGGCTACTTCTTTTGTCCGCTGCAATTCATTGTTCAACGCGACCTGTTCTGATATATTTTTAAAAATAGCAGCACAGCCGATTACCTTACCATCCTTGGCAAGCGGAAATGCGTAGCCAATAACCTCTATCCCCAATGATGAAAGATAGTCTGATTCACGGCACGGTTTTCCTGTATGCAATACTTTAATTGCAAGCGCATTCGGTTCAATCATATCCAATCGCCGGCCAAGTACCTTGCAAACAGGAACTCCCAGTATATTAGCGTATGCTTCGTTTGCATACACGATCGTTGTATCTGCATCCAGCACTAAAACTACGTCGTGAATATTGTCAAGGATCTTGAACAACAAGCTTTGATCCCATTGTTGCATAAATTTCGTTGTGATAGCATGTGGTTCCTTATCCATTCCAATCCTCCATTAACTTCGCCAATGCCGTTTTTACCACTGGAATTTTCAAAACATGGCTACTTTATATGTTACTGTCCTATTATCAATTAGTCAAATTCCTTTTATCGAGTTCAGCAATAACGTTTTCAACAATAACGTTTGACAAAAAAAACCGAACTTGTTATAATTGCACCATAACGAAATACACGATATGGAACTGACGGATAAGTGGAATGAACCACATGGACCATATCGAATGCTAAGCCGACCGTCTGGGCAAATATTTATTTGTTCAGGGCGGTTTTTATTTTTCCTAAAACGAATAACACGGCATGGAACTGACGGATCGTGGAATTAACCACATGAACCATGCCGGATGCGCTGTCGACCGTCTGGGCAAAATGAATTATTTTGTTCAGACGGTTTTTGCTTTTCCTGAAACGAATAAACACGGCTTGGAACTGACGGATCGTGGAATTAACCACATGAACCATGCCGGATGCACTGTCGACCGTCTGGGCAAATATTTTTTTGTTCAGGGCGGTTTTTGTTTTAAGGAAAAATATGTACCGACCGAACCCTTTGATCCCAAATTAACAAAAAGGAGCTGGACAACTATGAAAAACCGTTGGTTGATTGCTTTATCCGCAGTAGGTATCCACATTTGCATCGGAAGTGTTTATGCTTGGAGTGTTCTTACAAAACCGATCATGAAAGAACTCGGCTTAGGATTAAAAGAAACGCAATGGACTTTTTCTATCGCAATTTTATTTTTAGGTCTTTCTGCCGCTTTTTTAGGCAGTTTCGTGGAAAAACGCGGTCCCCGCAAAGCCGGACTGCTGGCAACGGCGTTTTTTTGTACTGGAATGTTTGGCACCGGACTTGCCATTTATCTGAAAAGTCTACCTTTACTTTATCTTTTTTATGGCGTAATCGGTGGGATTGGATTGGGTACCGGCTACATAACTCCCGTTTCAACGCTGGTAAAATGGTTTCCGGAAAAGCGTGGCTTTGCCACCGGGATCGCCATCATGGGATTTGGCTTTGCCAGCCTGATTGCTGGACCAATCATTCAAATACTCATTGAAAAATACAATTTGATTGCCACTTTCGAAATCTTGGGTTGCGCTTACCTGTTGATCATGCTGGCCTCATCCCTCTATTTGGAGCCGCCTAAAAACGCACCTGGCGAGATCTACTCCACCAGCGAAAACTGTTCCACGGCGGATACGATCCAGCTAACCACCGGCGAAGCCTTGAAAACCTGGCAATTTTACGCTCTTTGGTGGATGCTTTTTACGAATATTACTTGCGGCATCGGTTTGCTAAGCGTGGCTTCCCCCATGGCCCAAGAAGTAGTCCATATGTCACCATTAACGGCCGCAACCATGGTCGGCATCATTGGCCTGGTAAACGGTTTTGGCAGGATTTGCTGGGCTTCAGCATCAGACTACCTGGGACGTTCGAATACCTTTATTTCTTTCTTCATAATCCAAATCTTCGCGTTCTTTATCCTGTCGCAAACTACGGAAATTCTCCCATTCCAATTATTGGTCTACTCGATCATTTCCTGCTACGGCGGCGGTTTTGCAACAATACCGGCTTTTTTAAGCGACTTGTTCGGCACAAAAGAATTGAGTGCTATTCATGGTAAAATCCTCACGGCTTGGGCAGCAGCCGGTGTGGTCGGCCCTTTTATCGTCTCCTGGATCAGAGAAACAACAAATAGCTTCACCGGCACTTTATTGGTTTTTGCAGCTTGTTTTGTCGTTTCGCTGGCAGTCGCAGGATTTTTAAAATTCAAACAGCACAACGCCACCAGTCTGGAAGACCTGGCCTATTCCACAAAGTAATACAAAATAATTACAGATGGTAGACAAGGTATCCTTCATAGCATTTTTATGTACATTAACAATAAAATATAAAAGCTGTTCAAAAAGGTTAGGGTGCGTTGCACCCGCAATCGGTTAATCCGCTTTTTCAGTTCCCCTCACTAACCTCTTATAGGCTTGCGGATGCCGATTATAAATAACATGCGTCCCTGGCACAATGTTTTTCATCCGGCTGTTGGCAAAACAAGCATACGTTCCGCAAGCTTGTTGCGTTTGATTTTCCAATGTAGAAGCAAGGACAATCCCATTCGGGTCAATAATCTGTCCCAGCGCCGAAGAGGTTTCAGACTGGACAACAACTACAAACATACGATTTTCTGCCGCCCTTGTTCTGGCAACCGGAGTTACTACGGAAGAAGGTAGGCGATTAGGCCAAAGTAAACAATCCGCACCAGCCAACATAATACATCGCGCCCATTCCGGGATCAATCCTTCCTCTTCATGCAAAAGCCCCACATTTCCCCACGAAGCTGCAAGAACAAACGGTTTGCCGCCATTCTTATGGGCGTTCTCATAGTCAGCAACGATTCCCTCTTTTTGCAAAATATAGCTCTTGGTTGTCTCTCCTTCAATCATTGTCGCAACAACCATAACTTCACTTGCCATCACCGCACAAAGTTCCCTCTGGAGTTCCTTGATTGCCAACCGGCTTGGCGGCATACAAATCAAACGGCTTCCATGCACTCCCAGCCTCTGCACCATCGCTACATAATCTTGCGCTGACAGTTCACCGGTTACCGCTGTAATATAAGGCGTTATCTCAGAAATACACACCGGTTGCTCAATCACTTTTTTGACCGGTAATTCATCCGTGGGCGCAGCCAACAACTCGTACAAATCCGGGCGCCGGACAGGAAGCGCCGTGTTATTCTCACGAAGAATCCGCCCGTCTTTGCCCGCCGGAATTTCCACAGATACGATTTCATCCGCATCAGAACCGGCCTGGTACAGGCAATTTCCCTCCGGATTGTACACTGCCGAACGGCCTGCGTAGGTAATATTGTGCGTTTCCACTCCCCACTTATCCGCCATCGCTATCCACACACCGTTTTCCATTGCCCGAACGGACAGCAAATATGCGCTTTGCGCGTTTTGAAGCTCTGAAATATTTGGCCCGGTAGCCGTTAAGTTGGCCAAATCAATAATTAAATCCGCTCCCGCCAAAGCCGCCATCCTAACAATTTCCGGCGATCTGGCATCACAACAAATAATCAAGGCTACTTTTCCAAAATCCGTATCGGCTGTGGCAAGGTCCTCTCCCTCCGAAAACCATAAGTGATCAAAATGCCATAAATACGATTTATGTTTTTTGACGACTTCTTTTCCTTCCCGGTCAATAAGCAGCGCTGTGTTATATAACCGGTCATTGTCTTTCTCAACGTAGCCAAAAGCGATATAAGAATGATTTTTTTTTGCAATCTCCTTCATTTTTTCAAGGAAATACTGCGTTTTTCCCAAAACTAACGAAAGGTTGATTTCCCTTGGCTCTATATAATAAGCAGGGAAAGCGCACTCCGGAACGATAACCAAATCATTCTTCTTTGCTGCTTCACAGGTCATATTCAGCAATTTATCTACGGCAACCTGGAAATCCCGAATATCATTTGCCTGCATCTGAACCAACGCAATTCTCATAATTTATACCCTCTCCCAGTATAGTATTCGCCAACCTATCCCATCATAAAACCGATCCAGAGGTTACAGCACAAGTCGCACCGGCAGCAAGCCAAAACCAGGCCATGCTGCGGTTAAGCCCAGTTAAATCCAGCAAAATTCAACCAGAAAAAAATACATCATGAATTAATTATAACACAACAATGCGAATGACCTGCCATCGCTTAACCGTATAATCCGGCTCAACAACAAGAAAATTTTACATCTAATAAAAGGAAATTTTCCGAATATTATGGACAAATTGTCAAAAAACTTGTATATTATAAAATAGGTTTGTTTTGTTGGGGTTGCCTGTCCCTTTTGGACACCTAAGCGGGAATGTGCCGTGTAGGTGCCCGTATGGTACAGAATTACTGTAGAGGACAGTAGACCGACTTATTGTGGATGGAGGGATTGACATGGAAAAAATCAATGATGCTTTAGGAACGGTAAACCGGGGAAACCCTGCGGGGTCTGGTTTATGTACTTTATGCCGGGCTGATTGCGTGGGGAAATGTGAAACCTGGTTAGCCAGCATCAAAGGCAGAAAACTTTTGTATCCGCGTGATTTTGGCTTAATAACAGCCGGAAGTCCAAATGATTGTCCGACCGGCGTATCGTACGACGCTCTCCGAATTCAAGGGTATAACTACGGCGCAGAAGGACTAACGCAAGGTCTATCCAACAGTGAAGATGATTGTATTTTCCCGAATGTCAGCACCGAATGTGAATTTGGCAATACCGTAAAAACGAAATGCCGTGTTCCGCTCATGACCGGCGCGCTTGGTTCTACTTTCATTGCAGCTAAATATTGGGAATCGTTTGCTATCGGCGCCGCATTAGTCGGCATCCCGATCGTCATTGGCGAAAATGTCGTTGGCGTAGATAAAAATTCAAATTTAGCGAATGGGAAAATTATTTCTTCACCGGAATTAGACCGCCGTATTGATTGTTACTTGCGCTACCACGACGGTTATGGCGCAATTATCGTCCAGATGAATATTGAAGATACCAGAAACGGCGTTGCCCAATACATAGTGGACAAATACGGTGACAAAGTTGTAATCGAATTGAAATGGGGGCAGGGAGCCAAGGATATCGGCGGAGAAATTCAGGTAACCGATCTTGACTATGCCTTGTTCTTGAAAAACCGCGGCTATGTTGTTGACCCGGATCCTACAATACCAGAAGTCCAAGAAGCGTTTCAGTCCGGAGCCATTCAAAGCTTTGCCCGGCACAGCCGGTTAGGATACACAAACCTTTCAGCGGCGGATCAGGTAAAAGAAAACTTCATGAACGCGGTTGCCTACTTGCGGAAAATTGGGTTCAAACGGATTACCTTAAAAACCGGAGCTTATGGCATGGAAGGCCTGGCTATGGCGATAAAATATGCAAGCGAAGCAAAGCTGGACTTGCTTACCATCGATGGAGCCGGCGGCGGAACCGGCATGAGTCCATGGAACATGATGGATCATTGGGGTGTCCCTTCTATTTTGCTTCATGCCAAAGCCTATGAATATGCCAAAATATTGTCCGATAATGGAACGAAAGTTGTTGATATGGCCTTTGGCGGAGGCTTGGCTCGAGAAGACCATATCTTTAAGGCCTTG
>JAGFXW010000299.1 GCA_017861495.1 Bacillota bacterium | reverse complement strand
TCGCGAAGCCGAAGTTTCCCTTTAGGGTTTCGAGTGTTATAGCCTGTTGATCCCCGACCTAAGAGGGCGGGGTCTTACAGGCTGTTAACGAGATAAAATGCAAGGGGGGACATTTTATTTGGAGGATTTACTGAATAAACTGGGTGAATTACTACTGGGAAGAGTAGAAGGACCGCTGCATTTTCGATTATTACTCCAACCTGCTATGGCAATTTTCTTTGCGTTCAGAGATGGCATAAAGGATGCGAAGGCGGGCAGGACACCGTATTTTTGGTCGTTGTTTACCGAACCGGATAAGCGTGCGAAAAAAATACGGGAAGGCTGGAAATCTGTATCCAAAGTTTTTTTGTTAGCGTTTTTTTTGGATTTGGCATACCAGTTTCTTGAGCTGCCGCGTTTATATCCGTTCCATGCCCTTATGGTTGCCGTGTACTTGGCGATTATACCTTATTTGCTTCTCCGTGGTCTTGTTACAAGGATTTGGCGGCGGCAAGGCACAAGTGAAAAAAAGGGTGAATGAAACGAACCATTTCACTAATCAAGGAGGTTATTATGAAACAAAAAATTGTTGTAGCTCTGATTGCCTTAGCGGTAGTGGCGTTTCCAACGCACTCGCTATTCGCTGCACAAGAAATGAGTAATGAACCGGCCATTTCTCAAGTGGAAACACGTTCGGCAGGGGCGGAAAACCTGGTGATCTCCATGACAACCTACATGAAGTCGCTTCCACAGTTTTATGTTTGCGGCGAAATCAACTACGACGTAGTATATAAAGAAAACAATAAGATTCAATATTCAGGCGTGTTTGACTACTACGTAAAAAGACCGGGACAATTCCAATTTAATGCCAAGGGAGACATTCAGAACACGCAGGTTATTTTTGACGGCAAATCAGTAACTGTATATGATGCGAATAAAGCTGTTTATGGGATCATTGAGACGCCTTCAACCATAGACGGAACTTTGGACTTGGCGCTAAGCGAGTACGGAATCAGCCTGCCGGTATTGGATTTGGCACGCAGCAGCTTCGGTGATAATATCCTAAAAGATGTTAAAAAATCAGCGTATGTCGGCTTGTCAGATGTTGGCGGCATTGCCTGCCACCATGTCGCCTTAGCAAAAGAAAACCTTACTATACAATTGTGGATTGAAAAAGGGGAAAACCCGATCCCCCGCAAAGTCTTGATTACATCTAAGAGCAATCCGGCTATGCCCAGTTGGAGCTGTGTAATATCGGACTGGACTCCAGCGCCCAAATTATACGATGGATGGACGACGTTTGTGCCAAAACCGGGAATGAAAAAGATCGAATTCTTAAAATCGTCAGACCGCCCGGCATCTGTTATTAACTATGGGAAGGAGAATTGAACATGTTGAGATCGACTTTTTGCAAAGCTATGGCAGGCATTATCATGGCAGCAATGATACTCGGCATAGGTCTGCCTTCAGTGGAAGCAGCCAAAGGAACGCGGGTCAGCGCTCCCGCGGCCAACCGTCCTGCGCAACAGCCTGCGGGCGGCAATGCCAATATAGATAGAGGAAATATTGATAACAGTAATGTTAGAATAGGGAATGATACAAACATCAACATAGATGTTGATGGCCGCTATGGATATCCGGTGCGTGTTCCTCCGGCAGGTTACTACGACTACGACCATCATCACTATGGATATAGTGACGAGCAGGTCGTGGGAGCCTTCATTGCAGGCCTCGTTATTGGAGCCATTCTTACTGAGGAGCCGGCGAACACGACTACGGTTGTTGTTAAAGAAACAGAATATTTATACGATGGAACCAATTATTATCAACCTGTGTACGACGGCACTACTGTTGTTTATAAAGTAGTGGAGAATCCGACCTGACCTATATTCGGTTGCTTTTCGCTCTGGGAAGGAAAAGGCTGGAATAGATTTCACCGTTTGTAAATTTTTGAAAAGCTCCCCCTCAAATAGTCGGGTTGTACAAGCAGAAATATTTTTGAAAGATATTGAAGCATCGAAACCAACTGCATTTTGAGGGGGAGCTTTTCGCAATACGCATGTTGTGCATCCCCGGGTTCTGCTGCAATGCTGCAATTTTTGCAGGGGTGTTAAGGAGGGTATAGGCAATGGAAAATAAGGACTTATTTCATAATCAGCAGGACTTTTCTTTCGTTCAGGGGGGACCGTTGTTTCAAATCCTGCGCCGGGCAAAATTGACCAATGACGCGATGGAGCTTCTGCATCGGCGAATCGTTTTCATTTCGTTGTTTTGCTGGCTTCCCGTCGTATGTCTTGCGGCAATTGAAGGATTATTAGCAGGAAATAATGTAAGAGTTCCTTGCCTTCTTGATGCGGATTTTCATATTCGGTTCTTAATTTCAGTGCCGTTGTTGATTGCCGCCGAATTAGTTGCCCATCGTCGTGTGTTGCCGATGGCAGGCAATTTTTTGAAACGCGGTTTGATTCCGGATGATGCAATGGATCAATTTAACGCTGCGATTGGATCGGCGCTGCGTTTGCGCAACTCGGTACTTGCGGAAGTAGTATTAGTAGTACTTGTATACGCAATTGGCATTTTCTTTGTCTGGCAAAAATATATTGCGCTCGATGCAGACACTTGGCAAACGATAAATACTGCAGATGGCCTGGTGTTATCATTAGCGGGGAAGTGGTTCACTTATATAAGTCTTCCCGTCTTTCAATTTCTTTTGCTGCGCTGGCTTTTTCGGATATTTATTTGGAGCCGCTTTCTTTGGCAAGTTTCGCGTATTAATTTAAACCTTCTGCCAACGCATCCGGATGGTGTAGGAGGACTGGGCTTTTTAAGTGGACAGGGATTGACTTTTTTTCCGCTGTTGCTGGCGTACGGGTTCTTGTTGGCAGGAATGATTGCGAACCGGATTTTTTATCAGGGTGCCATCTTGAGTGATTTCATGGTGCCGGTTGTCTTAGTGGTGATCTTTCTCGTATGCCTGGTGTTTGTTCCTTTGCTTGTTTTCACGCCGCAGCTTGAATTAACCAGACGAAAAGGTGTTGCCGAGTATGGCGCGCTGGCTGCGTTTTACATGCGCGG
>JAGFXW010000298.1 GCA_017861495.1 Bacillota bacterium | reverse complement strand
GTGTCCCTGGAACTAGGGAAGCCTTCGGCGCCGGTGTTCAAGCAATTGTATTATTTGTATTTTGAACATTTATTGCCGTTGCTTGGCAAATTGGGTGTAGGGCGCGAAGGACCGTATCGCTGGCTGCCAGAATCATTAAAGTTGTATCCGCATCAGACGGAAGTCCGTGAACTGTTCGAGCAAGCCGGTTTGCGGGATGCCCGCTTCTTCGAATTAACCGGGGGAATTACAGCGGTTCATGTGGGGACCAAGTAAGTTTACAAAATGACTTTTGCAAAAAGACACTTGACTTTCTGAGAAACATAAATTATAATCATATTCAAGTCAATAATGCTGACACGAGGAACGGGAAGTCTTTCCGAACAACTATCAGAGAGCCGGCGGTTGGTGCGAGCCGGTTGGTTGGATGGATAGATTCCACCTGGGAGTGGCTGATGATGAATCATGACGGGACCGCCCGGTATAGCGGATAAAGTTGGCCGAAAGGCAACATGGGTGGCAACGCGGGAGAAACTCTCGTCCCTATCGGGATGTGAGTTTTTTTTATACGCTTTTGCATATTTATGATTGCCTGCAGGTCTAAACTGGGTGGCACCGCGGGATAACCTCTCGCCCCAGGCAAGGTAGTTTGTCTGGGGTGAGGGGTTTCTTTCATTACTAATTAACTGCTGAAAACACAAGAGCAATAAGGAGGAACAAAAATGGATACAACAAAAACGTTCAGAGCTCATAACTTTAATGCCGGACCGGCGGCGCTGCCGTTTGAGGTGTTGCAAAAGGCACAGGCGGAATTCCTGGATTTTCATGGCGTAGGTATGTCAATCATGGAAATGAGCCACCGCAGCAAAGAATATGACAAAGTACACAACCAAGTCATTGCGACCATGCGGGAATTGATGAATATTCCTGACGATTATGAAGTGCTCTTCCTGCAGGGCGGAGCCAGCCTGCAATTTGCGATGATCCCCATGAATTTTCTGCCAGCCGGAAAAAAAGCCGGCTATGTCATGACCGGTTCTTGGTCCGAAAAGGCGTATGAGGAAGCGAAAAAAATTGGCGAAGTGTTTCAGGCCGCCAGTGCTCAAGAAGGAAATTATTGCCGGATTACCGGCCTTGACGAATTGCAGTATGATGCCGATACGGCTTATCTCCACATTACTTCCAACAACACGATTTTCGGCACCGAATGGCAAACCTTCCCTGACACCGGCGATGTCCCGTTGATTGCGGATATGTCCAGTGATATCATGGGCCGCCCGGTGGATGTCAGCAAATTTAGCCTGATTTATGCGGGCGCGCAAAAAAACCTGGGCCCTTCCGGTGTGACTGTGGTGATTATCCGCCGCAGCTTATTAGAGAAGGCCAATACGAATATCCCGACGATCCTGCGCTACAGTACGCATGTCAAGAATAATTCCTTATACAATACTGCGCCGACGTTCGGTATTTATATGATGGGCCTTGTTTTGGAATGGGTGAAGGAGCAAGGCGGCGTGCCGGCGATTTATAAGCGCAACCAGGAAAAGGCGGCCTTGATTTACGACACGATTGATGCCAGCAATGGGTTTTATGTCGGCCATGCCCAGACGGAGGCCCGCTCCATCATGAATCTTACCTTCCGCCTGGCTGATGAAGAGTTGGAGAAAAAATTCATCGACGAGGCCAAAAAAGCCGGTTTCGTAGGGTTGGCCGGACACCGGTCGGTCGGCGGCTGCCGGGCTTCCTTCTATAATGCGGTTCCTTACGAATCGTGCAAAGCGTTGCAGCAATTTATGATTGAGTTTCAAAAGGCAAATACCTAACGAAGGAAAAAAGACGAAAAATACGGAGGGATACTACAATGAAAATATTAGTCAGTGATGCGGTTTCCATGCAAGGGGTAGAACTATTGCAACAAGAGTACGCAGTAGACGTTAAAACAAAATTACCGGCGGAAGAACTGATCCGGATTATTCCCGAATACGATGCGTTGGTGGTCCGCAGTGAAACCAAAGTGACCAAAGACGTCATTGCTGCGGCAACGAATCTGAAGGTAATCGGCCGAGCCGGCGTTGGGGTTGATAACATCGATGTCGAGGCGGCAACACAACGCGGTATTATTGTGTTGAACGCGCCGGAAGGGAATACGATCGCGGCTACGGAACATACCATGGCGATGATGCTGGCATTGGCGCGCAACATCCCGCAGGCGCATGCCACCATGAAAGCCGGTGAATGGCAGCGCAGCAAGTTTATGGGTGTGGAAATGCGCGGCAAAACACTGGGGATTATGGGCTTGGGCCGAATTGGCACAGGAGTGGCGAAGCGGGCCTTGGCCATGGAAATGAATGTAATTGCTTATGATCCTTTTGTCAGCGAGGATCGTGCGAAAGCACTCGATATTCAATTGGCCACCACGGAGGAAATCTTTGCGACGGCTGACTTCATCACCTTCCATTTGCCGTTGACGGCTGAAACGCGGAACCTGGTAAACAAAGATGTCTTGGCCAAAGTGAAAAAAGGCGTTCGGATTATCAATTGCGCTCGTGGCGGTGTAATTGATGAAGCTGCTTTGGCGGAAGCGCTGAGTGACGGAACGGTTGCCGGCGCTGCGCTGGATGTATTCTCCAAAGAACCGTTGGGAGCCGATAGCCCGCTGCTTGCGTTGGACAATATTGTATTAACTCCGCACTTAGGGGCATCGACTGCCGAAGCGCAGGTTGGGGTTGCGATTGACGTATCCAAAGGCATTTTGGCGGCGTTGAAAGGCGAACCAGTTACTACCGCGGTCAATATGGCGCCGATTCCGAAGCATGTGTTGCAGATTATTCGCCCGTATCTCAGTTTGGCGGAAAAAATGGGCTGTTTGGCCGTTCATCTTGCCGAAGCGCCGATCCAGAATGTAGAGATTGAGTACAACGGGGAAATCAGCGAAGTGGATACCAAGATGCTGACGACGGCTGTGATCAAAGGGATTCTAAATCCAATCCTGCAAGAAAATATTAACTATGTTAATGCGCCGATTTTGGCGAAATCACGCGGCATAAAAATTAAAGAGGTAAAGAGCAAAGATATT
>JAGFXW010000297.1 GCA_017861495.1 Bacillota bacterium | reverse complement strand
GAGCTGGAATCACTGGCAGAATTGATATTCACCCTGCTCGGCAAGGCACAGGAAATGTCGGTTAAGGATTTGATCCAACTGACGTTGCAGCAGTCCGGTTATTTGGATGAACTGGAAAAAGAAGATACACCGCAAGCGGAAGTCCGGATTGAAAACCTGAAAGAATTGCTGACCGTAGCGAAGCAATATGCTGCTGAAGGCATCGAAGATAACTTGGAAAATTTCCTGAGCCATGTGGCGCTGGTGGCAGATATTGATACGGCGGAACTGGCCGAAGACCGGGTCACGCTGATGACCTTGCACTCAGCCAAGGGATTGGAGTTTCCGATTGTTTTCCTCACCGGGTTGGAGGAAGGAATTTTTCCTCATACCCGGACGCTAATGGATGAAAATGAGTTAGCGGAAGAACGGCGCTTGTGCTATGTCGGTTTGACGCGGGCGCAAACGAAATTGTATCTGACGTATACGGAAGAACGGACGTTATACGGGAATACGGTCCGCTTTCGTCCATCGCCCTTTTTGGGGGAAATTCCTGCGGAGTTGATGGAACCGGTTACGGCAACCGGACAACGGGCCATTGGCCCCAGAACAATGGGACAACGAACCGCCGGCTTCGGCCAGGGTCACCAGGGCCAGCAGGGTCACCAGGGACAGGTAATGGGCAAGATTACGCCGGTATCGGCGGTAAGTCCTTCCCACTCTTCCGGTGCGGTTGAGTGGCGGGCGGGAGACAAAGCCCAGCACCCCAAATGGGGAATTGGCACGGTCATCCAGGCTAAAGGGAACGGAGAGAACCAGGAAGTTAATATTGCTTTTCCGAATAACGGGATCAAAACACTGGCAGTCAAGTTTGCTCCATTGACAAAAGTGTGAGCAGACAGCAGCGAAAGGGCGCGAAAACGTGGAAAAGATGAATAGTATCCGAGAAATGGAAGAGCTTCGTAAAATAATCCGGGAGCATGATTACGCCTATTATGTTCTCGATACGCCCAAAGTAGAGGATGCCGAATATGACCGGCTGATGCAGCGGTTGATCCGGCTGGAAAAAGAGAACCCGGAATTAGTGACTTCAGATTCACCGACCCAACGGGTCGGCGGGGCGGTCGCAGCCGGCTTTTCCCGTGTGGCCCATTCGCGGCCGCTGCTCAGTTTGGCCAACGTTTTTTCGATCGGGGAAGTGTATGCGTTTCATGACCGGGCACGAAAACTGCTCGGTACCGATGACATTGAATATGTTGTGGAGTTGAAGATCGACGGGCTGGCCATCAGCTTGGTCTACGAAGACGGGCAGCTGGTGCGCGGCGCTACCCGCGGCGACGGAATTTTCGGCGAGGATGTGACCAGCAATGTCCGGACGATCCGGTCCATCCCCTTAACGATTGCCGGCCGGTCCGGGGATGTTCCGCAACAACTGGATGTGCGCGGTGAAGTCTATATGCCGCGGCCGGAGTTTGAACGGTTAAACCGGGAACGGGCCCAGCGCGGGGAACCGGTTTTTGCCAATCCCCGCAATGCCGCCGCCGGATCGTTGCGGCAGTTGGATCCGGCAGTGACCGCGCAGCGCGCGTTGGATATTTTTGTGTATGGGATTGGGGAACCGCAGCCGGGAATGACAACCCATATGGATAGTCTGGATTATTTGCAATCCCTTGGGTTCAAGGTCAACCCGCATCGACGCCTGTTCCGGACCATTCAGGAGGTTGTCAATTATTGTTCGTCGTGGGAAGAAAAACGGCGGGAGCTTCCTTACGATATCGACGGATTGGTCGTCAAAGTGAATAGCTTGCAGGCCCAGCAGGAGCTGGGCTCGACCGCCAAAGACCCACGGTGGGCGGCGGCGTATAAATTTCCGGCGGAACAGGCGGTTACCGTCTTAGAAGATATTTTTACCGGTGTTGGCCGTACCGGGGTATTGACCCCTACCGCAATTTTGCAGCCGGTCCGGCTGGCTGGTTCGACGGTGAGCCGGGCAACGTTGCACAATGAAGATTTTATTGCCGAAAAAGATATCCGGATTGGTGATACGGTCATCATCCATAAGGCCGGGGAAATCATTCCGGAAGTGGTTGCCGTGATAACAGAACGCCGCACCGGCCAAGAAACTCCGTTTGTGATGCCGCAAACCTGTCCTGCCTGCGGCGGGCCTGTTGTCCGCCGGGAAGGCGAAGCAGCGCATAAGTGCATCAATCCGGACTGTCCGGCGTTATTGCGGGAAAAATTAATCCATTTTGCTTCGCGGGAAGCAATGAATATTGAGGGCCTGGGACCGGCGATCGTTACGAATTTGCTGGATGCGGGTTTGGTCAATGACGCGTCTGATTTTTACCGTCTGCGGATGGAAGATCTGATCAAGCTGGAGCGAATGGGTGAAAAATCGGCGGCCAAGCTATTGACGGCTATTGAGGCCAGTAAACAGGCTGGTTTGGATAAATTGTTGTTTGCCTTGGGAATTCGCTATGTGGGAGCGAAGGTTGCCGGGAATCTGGCTAAAAACCTGCGGACGATGGAAGCTGTCAGCCAGGCGGATATGGAAACCTTGACCGGTATTGATGAGATTGGCGAGAAAATAGCCGAAAGCGTCGTGGCGTATTTTGCCGAAGCGGAAAACTTGGCGCTCCTCGATGGCTTGCACGCTGCCGGCGTGGTTATGGAGGCGGCTGAGCTTCCGCCGGCGGCGCAAGCGACCTTGAGCGAGAAAACCTTTGTTTTGACCGGCGGAATGGAATCGATGACCCGGCAGGAGGCGACGGCGGCAATTGAACGGGCGGGCGGCAGGGTGACATCGTCCGTCAGCAAGAATACGGATTATGTGGTGGCCGGTTCCGATCCGGGCAGTAAACTGGCGAAAGCCAACAGCCTCGGCGTGCAAGTGCTGAACGAGGAACAATTTTTGCAATTGTTGGGTTTAGATGCGGAATAAATACAGAATTTGTGCAGAAATGAACGCAATTTTTGGCAAAAATGCAATCGGCATGATATAATTAAATTTATTTGTATTTTCCTCATGAAATTCTGATGCATGGATGGTGAAATTATGAAAATTACCCGTAAAAACGTGGAAGA
>JAGFXW010000010.1 GCA_017861495.1 Bacillota bacterium | reverse complement strand
GTAGGACGTAAAGCAGCTTACGCTGCTAAAGCGTATTCTTCGTTTGCGTTTATATGTTTTCCACCGTATTGACGGGCTGATGGAACCCCGGCTCGCTTCCTATACCACAAATACCCCTGTCGAAACCAGTACGCCCCCATGTTGCGGGGATGCGCTCCCTGATTAGTGCAGTTATACTGGTGAAGACCAGATTTTGCACTGATGTAAGTATAACATACTTCTCATCAATCGACAATAGGTTCGATTAAAAAAGTTGACGATAAGGGACGGTCCTTGACAGGTTTTTTAAACCTGCTTTGGATAGACCCATTTACCAGCTGTTAATAATAGTCTCAGATCCTACCTAGTTTTAGAAACGTTCCGCTAACTGCGCAGCCTGCCGTATCGCCCGTTCCAAAATCTCTTCCGCTTTGTCCGGAAACATTTCTATGCCATCACAGAGCACCGTTTGAAAATTGCTAATCCCCATCATATTGCACACCGCCCGCAGATAAGGCACCGCATAATCCAACGTTTGCAACGGGCCGGACGAATAGATCCCGCCCTGTACATGCAGCAGAAGAGTCGGTTTATCGTCCAGCAAACCTTGGCTACCGGTTTCTGTGTAGCAAAACGTTTTGCCGGCAACCATAATATTGGCTAAATACGCAAGCAACACCGGTGGAAATTGCAGGTTCCACATCGGCGCCGCAAACACAATCTTCTCCGCTGACATAAACTGCTGGGTGAAAGAATCAACCTGCGCCAGCACCTGCTGTTCTTCCTGCGACAACTCTTCACAAGGTTTGCTCCAGGCCTGCAGTACCGTGTCATCGATCACCGGTATATCAGTCTCATATAAATCCAACTCAACCACTTCATCAATCGGATGCGACTGGCGGTAGGAAGTCAGAAAAGCCTCTAGCAGCCTGCGGGTATACGATTTTTTGCGCGGGTTGGCGAATATCGCCAAAACTTTTGCCATTGTCTGTCTCCACCTCTCCTTGCGGTTTTGAGGTATGTCAATAACCCCGTCCCCTCGACACACCCCTGTCTCTATTTATTCATGATTTTTCCGATATTTTTCAATTGGATGGAGATCGTCCCGTTCGGATTATTGACAAACTCCATGTATTCCTTGTTTTCAAAATAATCGACCGGAAACGAAATCTCGATGCCTGTATCCGTTTTGATTTTGTGGTTTCGCCCCTTTTTGACGCAAAAATCCCGGTCGACCTTGACGGCCTCTGCAATTCCGGCCTTTTGTACCTCGGCCAAATATTCTTCCTGCATAACCGGCGAAGCGCGGAATACTTTCCTGCCCAGCTCCACCGGGTCCAAGACTTCCGACGTTTCCATATGCTCCACCATATAGTTCTTTACCTTGGAAATCGCCGCCACACTGCTCTGCCCATGGTTTTCCGCCACTTTTTCAGTGATGGATTTGACCAGTTTAATCGTGCTGTTGGGTGAGACGGCGGAACTGCAGCCCAATATTTTTTCCGGCAGCACATAGGTTTCCTCGCCATTCACTACCAGCTTTTTATCCACAAAACGAATGGCAAGCGAATCCACGTCGATAAAGGCATATTCATCAATCTTCTGTGTCAGGCTGGGCAAAATCGCAAAATGATTGATAATCTCATTCTTAATTTTTGCATCGGTTTGAATGACTTGGTGCGTAAACCCGACCTTATTATTGCATTTTAAAATGCCAATTACCCGGTTGTCTTCCACCCGCAAATCACAAACCAACACATCGAACGAATCGGCCGCATCGGCCCGGGAAACCGCTGCCTGCATTGCCTCCGCGATCGTAACGGAAAAAGCGGCAAAATCCAGCTTCCCTTCCAGATAATCTGCCAACTGTCGCTTGAAATTGCTGTCCGTATGAAACGCCCCGGCTTTGGCGTTCTGATCTTGGTACGTTTTCTCAATATGCTTGGTTACAAACGTATTCACGCTGTCATTTTGCAGTTCCAACTCCTGATCGGAAAAAACGGTCATCCCGGAAGTAAAGTCCAGTATATGCAAGATTGCTTTGCTGACAAGTATCAATTTCTCCACCTTTTTCTTTGTGCATTTTTTTGAACAACTCCTTTTATACTATAGCAAACTTACCTGATTTGCCACAAAAACATTTGCCCGCAAGGCCGGCTCTGGCAAAACAATGGCGTGAAAAGAACGAATAGAGTATAATGAAACCACTACATTCTGAGCAAAAAGAAGGAATCCCATGCACTTATCAAAAAATTTGTGTGGAACGTTTGAAATCGTCCTCTCGGCGGCCGGCTTTGCCACCTTGGCTGTCATTATCAAATTCGCCTACGCTGCCGGCGCTAACTTAATCACCATTCTGACGGTACGGTTCACTCTCGCCGCACTCTTTTTTTTCGTGGTTCTCCGTTCCCGAGGCACGTCACTGCGGCTTCCGCAACAAACGGCTCTGCGTTTATTGGCCTTGGGGGGTCTCGGCTACGGCAGCATGTCAGCCTTGTTTGCCGCTTCGTTGCAATATCTGACCGCCTCATTAGCCGCCATGCTTCTCTATACCTACCCGGCCATCGTCAGCCTGCTGTCGTTTCTCAGCAGGGATGAACGGTTCAACCGTTTAAAAGGCATTGCCTTGGTTCTGTGCCTGCTCGGACTTACCTTTACGCTTGGCATCTCTTTCATCCAGATTTCAACACTGGGAATTTTGTGCGGCCTGGGCGCTGCCGTCACCTACTCCTTATACATTGTAATCGGCAACCGGCTGTTGAAAAATATCAACACGATGGTAGTTACCACTTATATTTGCGCGTCCGCGTCTGTGGTATATGCAACGGCCGGAACGCTGACCGGTTCCCTGCAATTTAACCTGACACCAGCGGCCTGGATTTCTATCCTCGCTATCACGATCTTTCCAACGATCATCGGCATTTTGTTTTTCTTTGCCGGTCTAAAAAAAGTCGGCCCGACCAATGCATCCATTATCAGCACACTGGAGCCGGTGATCACGGTATTGCTATCGATCGCCCTGCTGGATGAAAAAATTACCCTGCTTCAGGTAACAGGCGGGATCATGATCCTGGCCGGGATCCTCCTGCTGCAACTGTATGCCAAGCCAGCCCGCTAAAACTTTCAAAGAAATTTCCAAGGACCTTCTTCTATACTAAGGTCAAAAATACAACCGTTCAGGAGCAAAATTATGTTTTACAAATTGAGGTTGAAACTCACCTTAATCAACGCTGCCGTTATTATTGCCCTCTTTTTGTTATTAGCGGCCGGTACCTTTTATTCCTTCAACAACGGCATGGTCCGTCATTCCCGCGAACTGGCCAGAGAAACCTTGAACAACATCCAGGCGGGCTCGATTGACGATTTGACCCCGGCCTACACCGCAGAATTGCCTGGCAAACCGCCGAAGCTAATGCTGCCCGATCTCGGCCTACTGCTAAAGCCGGATGATGAAAATCGTCCGCCGCATAAAATTGGCCCTTATTTCTTTTTTGTTAAATTGTCGCCGGACGGAAAAGTATTGTTCCAATCCACTACCCAGGCCTTACCCGATGACGAATTGACGGCCTTGATTACAAAAGCCCTGCACAACAATTCCGCCCAGGGAACCGTCCAGCTAAACGACGGAGAATTCCCCTATCTCATCGAGCAGTCCAGAACGGGGCCTGAAACCATCATTTTGTTTCAGGATTTCACCCACGAAAATAAAATTATCCGACTGCAGTTAACCGCGCTCACTTCCGCCGGATTGATCTGCCTGTTGTTTGCGCTGGCGGGCAGCTTCTTCATGGCCCGCCGGGCGATGGTCCCGATTCAGGAAGCCTGGCAGCAGCAAAAAGATTTCTTGTCGAACGCCTCGCATGAGTTGCGAACTCCGCTCGCCGTCATCCAGACCAATCTGGAAATCGTCATGTCCAACTCTGATGATACGATTGCCAATAATAAAAAGTGGCTGCAAAATATCCGGGAAGAATCGGAGCAAATGGCGCAACTCGTGAATTCTTTGCTTTTCTTAGCCCGAGCCGATTCCAACCAGCAACCGATCGAAAAACAGATCTTCTCATTCTCGTCTTTGCTGTCAAGGACGATATCCGCATTCGAACCGATTGCCGCGGAAAAAGAACTACAATTTCACATTAGAAGCAAACCGGACTGTCCCGGCTTCGGCGACGAAATGAAAATCCGCCAGGTGCTGACCATTTTGCTGGACAACGCGATCCGCCATACCCCAAACGGCGGAAATATTACCGTCGCCCTTTCCAGGACCGAAAATCAAACGGTATTGACCGTTGCCGATACCGGCGAAGGCATCGCGCCGAACGCACTGGATAAAATCTTCGACCGTTTCTATCAGGCGGATTCCTCCCGCAATCACGGCGGCGCCGGGTTGGGCTTGTCGATTGCCAAATGGATCGTAGACCATCACAACGGTGCAATCCAGGTAACCAGTAAACTGGCTTTGGGCACCACCTTCACTGTTCAACTGCCTAATTTATAATTTTTCTAAGCAAAATTCACTATTTTGCTGCTTACGGCATAAATTCAAATAAATTTCAAATAAATCATTTCGATACAATTTACAATCAAGATTGTTGCAAAACATCCAAGGACGGGCATTTTCACAGGACTGTGGCATTAAAGGATGTTTTCCATGAAGCTATTGCTCATCGATGCCGAACAAAAAGCTGTTGATTCCTTCATTACGTTATTGAAGCGAAACGGGTTCATTACCGACGTTGCCTCCGATGGACAAAAAGGCTTGGAGATGGCTTGCACCGGAATCTACGATATTGTCGTTCTCGAATGGGCTTTGCCGAAAAAAGACGGGATCACGTTGGTGAAGGAGTTCCGCCAATTGGGCCACGAAACTCCCCTACTCTTCCTGACGGCCAAAGGACGGCCCGAAGACCGGGCGGAAGGACTCAACGCCGGCGCAGACGACTACCTCCCGAAACCCTTTTACAGCATTGAGCTGTTGGCGCGGCTGAACGCCTTGGGACGCCGCCGCAGCAAAAAGATCGTGGAGGATGTTCTGAAAGACGGCACGATGTCTTTCAACCCGCTGCGCGGACAAGTCAAAAAAGGGGACGAGTGCATCCAACTCACGGTCAAAGAAGCGCAGCTGCTCGAGTTGCTGATGCGCAACAACGGCCAGGTTGTCACCAAGGAACAGATCATGCACAAAATCTGGGGCTATTATTCGGAATCGAGCTTCACCGCCGTCAACCTCTATATCCATTATTTGCGAAAAAAACTAAACCTCGACAATCTGAAAACCGTTTGGGGCGTAGGCTACTATCTTCAGCGCGACGAAGAAATGGCCCTGACCGCCAACTAAATAGCAAAACTGCGTAAAAAGCTGCCGGTGAATATTCACCGGCAGCTTTTCTGATTGAAAGGGGACACAAATTATTTGGCACTCGCCGCCCCGTCACGCGCTAATAGAAAGAACGCCTTCATGGTTTGGGCAATAAATTCCTTATTCTGATGGCAGTATGCTTTAAACATCGAGCCTTTCCGCAGTCTTGCCTCACTGGGACAACCGCCGCCGCAATACAGCGCAGCCGAGCAGCGGATACATTCGGGAAGTTTCAGCAGATGCCGTCCGGCATATTTATCTTTCAAGGCGGAAAATTTGACTTTCCCATTTGCAAACGAGCCGATTCGCCGGTCTTTATGACCGGTATCCTCATAACAAGCGTACAAGTCGCCCAACGGATCGACAATATAAAAGTGATCGCTCCCAGCCGCGCAGTAGCGGACTTTCGGCAACAGCTTTTTATCCTGCATCTTTAAAAAATTATCAATGAACATGAGATTGGATGGCGGACACTGGGTCTTCCTGGCGACCTGTTGGAAGGTCTGGCTGAATAGCTCGGCCTCGGCCAGGGAAACCTGCTCACTGCCAAATGTATTGATGGGCGAAAAATAAACCGACACCTGGGAATGGCCTAACAAATTCTCAGCATTAAGATATTCAGCCAAGTTCTTGGCCGCCTCCAGCCGGTCCGGATGGATATGCATCCGCAGGCTCACATGCGCATCCAAGGCAATTAACTGTTTGATCGAGGCGATCATCGCGTCAAAAGTAGGCTTCCCGGAATTGGGAATTCGATTTTCATCATGCAAAATCCGATCGCCGTCCAATGTAACGTGGACATTGCCAATCTTCCCTTTGGCCGCGCCAATTAAATCCATCATAACCGGTATGGTTGTTGCGTTCGTTGTTACGGAAACCCTAACCGACGGATGCTGTTCCGCATACGCCAAAATCCGCGTGATCGCCTCCCGGTTTTTCGGCAGCAAAGGTTCCCCGCCGAACAGGGTGATCAACAGCTCTTCCGGCGCGTTCGGATACAACTGCGGATAATATTCTTCAAAAAAACGATCGATAAAAGCCCCGTCCATTACCGGTTTCTTCGCCGTTTCCGGCAGCGATTTCTGAAAACAATAACTGCAGGAAAGATTGCAATCGTACGTTAACAACAAACATAGAGTAGCTGCTTTAGACGACTGATCCAACCGGTTGCGCTGCTCCAAAATATAGCTGACGGTTTTGCGGAATTCTTTCAGTTCGTTGTTGGGCGTCAAGGTTGTAAGATGCCCCCGCTTCAATAGATGTTCCTTCTCCTCCGGTGCAAGAAATGACAGATCATCCCCGTTCGCCAACCGCTTGGCATAGTCCGTCGGAACGAGATCGATACACAAGCTGGAACCATTATACAGGAGTGAAGTTCCATCACCGATATCCACCTGGTTCAAATAACCGCTGACACGTGCGTTCCCCATTTTTTCTTCCTCCAAACCTTATATAGTAAAACAGGCTGGGATCGTAATGAACCCAACCTGTCTTGGTTACCATCAAACGATTGCTCCATTCCATATAGAACAGATAATTGCCTGCCAATAACACAGCTTGTCCAGGCAGCGACTTACGAAGCGCCCTTAAAGCTCGGACACTGGCACTGCTGATACGGTCCGCAGCATTCTTGCGCAGCGTACAACTGGTCAGTAGAATAGCTTGGCGTATCCAATACCAGATTGATTAAATTAACCGGGGTGATTTGTCCGACCATAACAGTCAGAGCAATTCCGGCCGCCGCAGCAGTAACCGTTTTCGCGATTTTCTTTTTCGTAGTTTCTTCCATTCCTTCACCTCCTCATTTCATCCATTTTATAAAAGGCAATAACCGTTTTTGTAATTCTTGTTTATCGAAAACTGGTATTGAACATTCTATCTATAAAAACGGAAAAAACCCAAAAAGGTAACTCGTATACCTAATTTTTCGACAATATGATTGATACATTCTTTTCGAACCACAAGGCCAAAAATCCTGCCTCAAACCACGTTGGCGAGAAATATATAGGATGAAATTAAATACATTTCTAATGAATAAATTAATACATAGTTAATAAACTCTCCCGAAATACATTATAACGAGCCAGGAAAGGAGGCAGCGTAAACCTTAGCAACACCAGCAAGTCGAGCACGGAAGCGAGACTTAGTAAAAATCAGGGGGAATGAATATTATGTCAATGGTAATCAGTACTAACATGTCCGCATTAAACACAACGAACCAATTGAACAAGAACAGCGCATTAATGAATTCTTCATTGGAAAAACTGTCCTCCGGCTATTCCATCAACAGCGCCGCTGACAATGCAGCCGGTCTGGCGATTTCCGAAAAAATGCGCGCCCAGATCGAAGGCCTCGATCAAGCAAGCAGCAACTCGCAGGATGCGATCTCCTTAACACAAACCGCTGATGGCGCTCTGGACGAGACTACCTCGATCCTCAAACGGATGCGCGAACTGGCAGTACAAGCGTCTTCCGACACCTTGACCGATGACGACCGTCAATCGATCCAGGACGAAGTCGACCAGCTCCGTCAGGAAATTGACCGCATTTCCAACGACACTGAGTTCAACACCAAGAAACTGCTCAACGGCGACAGTGGTTCAAGCACCGCAGTATCCGGCACCAATTCATCCGCAATCATTGCTTCCACTACAACGGCAGGAAACAACACCGAAGCGGGATCATATACCGTCGAATACACTGCAGTTGCAACGCAAGCCACTACCGGGGCTAATATCACTTCCTCAACCGGCATTACCTCGACAACTGGTTTGAATACCGATGCAAGCTCATTTGCCGGCGATGTTTCCATTAACGGCACCACAATCACTATTGAATCCGGCGATACCATCCAGGGCGTTATCGACAAGATTAACGCAGAAAGTGATACGACCGGCGTAACTGCCGAATTAGATGCTACGGATACCAGCAATGAATTTATCAAGCTGACTGACAGCACCTACGGCAGCGCTTCGGAAATCACCCTAGCTGCGGATAACAGCACATTAAGAAGCCTCTTCAATGCAACAGCAGACACGGATGTTACAAGCGTAACCGTCAACGGTACGGACGCAGCCGGCACAATTAACGGGGCTATCGCTTCCGCCATCGGCAATACCTTGACCGCCTTCGACCTTACTGTAACCGGCGATAATGAAACGCTGGCGGGACTCGGTGAAACGACAAATACTGCCGCTTCTGCTGCTTATACAACTTTAAATACGGTCATTTCTACTACTAGCGATGCCAATGTCACTTCAGCCCAAGCTACATATGATACAGCCTTAACTGGCAGTTCTGATTCTGCTGTAGTAACCGCCAAGGCGGCCTATGATGCAGCGGCCGCTGGTACAGGTGGTTCAATAGCAGCTTCAGCGATCGTTACTGGTACTTCGGCAACTGCCGCAACCGACATGAGCAGCGTTACAGGCAACTCTTTAACTATTACGGTAGATGGTAACGATTACTCGTTGAGTAACGCCGATTTGGTATCTCTTGGATCTGGAGCTACCGGAACGTCTTTAGCTGCCGCGATTAATACAAAACTTGGTTCTAATGGTACGGCTTCTATAGACGGAAGTGGCAATCTTGTAATCACTTCTGCAAGTACCGGCGCTTCTTCGTCAGTAAGTGTAACAGCAACTGGCGCAGCGGTTCAAGGGTTATCTGGTTATACTGCCACTGCTACTACTGACACTGGCGCTGATGCAGTTGCAGCCACGGTTGACACCACAGATGTTGCCAATGCCTATGCGACCTTAACTTCGGCAATCGCCAACACTACTGACGAAGATGTTACCGCGGCACAAACCACTTACGATCATGTCCTTGAAACCAGCACAGATACTGCTGTTGTAGCCGCAAAAAATACTTACAACAATGCAACTGTTGCCGCTACCGCTACCGTTACGGTCGACACCTCCAGCGCCCTGACCTTCCAGATCGGCGCGAACTCGGGCCAAACGATGACCTTGTCTATCGGCGACATGGATGCTAATGCGCTCGGCGTAAACGGCGACAGCTCTACGACAGGGATCGACTTAAGCACTGTAGATGCTGCTACCTCCGCGCTCACAACCATCGACTCGGCAATCAGCAAAGTCTCGGCGGCCCGGTCCAACCTCGGCGCGGTTCAAAACAGCTTGGAAAGCAACATCAACAACTTAGACACCGAAAGCGAAAACCTTACCTCCGCCGAATCCAACATCCGCGACACGGATATGGCTTCGGAGATGGCCGAATACACCAAACTGAGCGTGATCACGCAGGCTGCAACCGCTATGCTGGCCAAAGCCAACCAACAGCCGCAACAAGTACTGACCTTGCTGCAAGGCTAATAACACGAAATAAAAAAGATGTCATCCAACTATTGGATGACATCCTTTTTATTTCTTCCTATCCCGATAGAAGGTTTAACCCCTAAGGGCCCGCAAGGTGATACTAGTTTCTTTGACCATATAGGCTAAAAGGTAACGAAAAAAAACGTCGGCAATCCATATATTCCTATTTAATTACTATTATCCAGCCTCTTCACTCTTGCCGCCAACGAAAAGGATGCCTGTTTGTTATAAGCGGAAGTCAAGTGACAACGGTGAAGCGTTAACAAACAGGCATCCTTTGACTTTGTCTGACTGTATCCAAAACCTATTTATTCCCCAACGGCCTTCTTACTCTCCCGCACCTGCTTCATCGCCTGGTACCAGGCGTCACGCAGCCCTGTCAGCAGTCCCTTGGCCTCTTCCAGCTTCGCCTTATCCTTTTTGACATTCCCCTGCACCAGACAATGGAGAATATATTCATCGACCTGCAGCCACTTCCGGGAAATCTCCTGCGTCATATCCGTCGTCAGCATAAATTCCCGCATAATCTTCTGGGCCCGCATATTCTTGGCGTGCGCCGTCTCTATATCTTTCTTCTCCGCAGCCTGAATGCTCTCATTGATAAACCGGATCGCACCGTTGTACAGCATGAGCGTCAGTTCTTCCGGTGAGGCGGTCATGACCTGTTGTTTTTTGTAGGCATTGGCAGCAGCATTATTGTTCGCAGCACTCATAACGATGATTCCTCCTTGATTTCAGCCCTTTTCATTGATGCGTCGACCCCGCGCCAGGGAAAGCCAGGGGTTCATATACTGGTTATTCACTTGCCGCCCGACCCTGCTTTTTTTCAGCTCGGCGGCGATGCAGTTTTTCTCGGCCACAGCCTGTTGCAGCGTTTGTATACTGCATTGCAGGATTTCTTGTTGTTTAACGGCAACCTCCTGCATTATTACCGCCAAGTCCGGCATGATTTTCCAGTTAGGATCGTTCATCAGTTCTTCATCAACGCCAGCCAGTTCTCGCAGCAAGGCATCCCGTTCCCGCAACAGCCGCTTTAATCCGACCATCTTGCGCTGCGGAATAAAAGAACGCTGGTTTTCTGTATTGGCGGCCAATTTTTCAATAATTTTCCATTTTTTCTCTAGCCAGCTACACGCTTGTTCTCGCGTTCCCACATCAAATCACTCCCCGAAAAGCCTTCATGCTCTGCTTAACTGCTAGTCAGCGATGATAAAGCGGAAAGCTGGGAATTCATCGTGCTGATATACGTCTCCAGCTCCGTGTATTTGTTGTACAGCTTCTCCTCATAATCATCCAACCGGTCTTCTTCGTCGCTGATTTCATCTTCGTACTTGTTGATTTCGTCGGTTAACGTATTATCCGTTTCCGTAGCGTCGTCTTCTGCTCCGGATATTTCCATCAACGTTCCTTTATTGCCCGAACTGTCGCGGATAGTGGAAATATACTTCTGCAAAATATCGTAAAACCGGTACCCGATCCCTTCTTCCTTGTAGCGGGTGCTCAAATCTTTCGAACTCAACGACCGAACCACCGTCGTCCCTGACAAGGAAGTACCGTCAGAGGACTTGGAAGTCGCCTGTTGGGTAAACAGGTTCATAACCATTTGGGGATCGCTGGCAATCGCAGCCGTTAAGGTGTCTTCGTCGATGTACAGCGTACCTTCCTCATCATACGTGCCGCTGGTGATGCCGATATCGGAAAGGCTGGTCGTCAGTCCGGAAACAGAGTCGATCAAAGCCGTCCGCATATCACTCAAAACATCTTCTATGGTTGAGTCGCTTTCCAGCAAGCCAACCTTGGCTTTTGTTTCCCAAGCGGTAATTTCATCGTCCGTCATTTCCTCTTTTTGATCATCGGTCAGCGGCGGATAATCCGAATCCGTATTTTCATCCACCGCCGTATTCATGGTTTCAATCAGCGTATTATAGGCATCGACGAAGTTGCTGATCAAATCGTATACCCCATCTGTATCCTGCGTTACGGTTACTGCAGCGTCATCCGTTGTAACCTGGTTCAGCGCATATGTCACACCGTCAATTGTCACACTGTTGGTACTGCGGGTCAGAGACTGTCCGTCAATCGTTAATTTGGCGTCTTTCCCCGCTGTATACGTACCCAATAATGCGCTGGCAAAATTGCTGGTTCCCGAATCGGCCACTGCCAATGTATTGCCAGCGCCGGTAGTATCGGCAGTCATCGCCAGTTCACCGGTAAGTGAATTGTAGGTCATGGTAACCCCAAGGCCTGACTTATTGATTGCCGACATCATATCCGCCAGCGTTTCATCCTGGTCAAAGGTCATTGCCGTGCCATTAATCGTTAACTCAATCTCTCCAGAGCTGGTAAAAGCCAGGGCATTGGCCGAAGTTAACTGGCCGGCAATCGTCGCCAGGGTGTCGGACATATCCAGCCGGTTGGAAAGGATGGCATCCGTCCCAAAACCCAAGTCACTTAAACCGCTGATCTCCGAATCAGGATCACTGACGCTGATCGCCTGCACCCCTGTATCGGCGGCAGTAAATGTCAAATACCCATCGGATGTGGTTCCAACCGTAATCTTGTCGGAACCTACAGCAGTGTCAATTGCCGTCTGCAAAGAGTCGGCATCCGTCACGTCATCCAAATCGACCGGATAATCCGTTCCATCCAGCGTCATAAGAAAGCTTTCGCCGCTGAGAGCACTGTAATCCGCCGCTGATGATCCCTGTACTTCCTTGGACACACTGCTGCCGCTGGTATACGTCGCCTTGGCAGCCAGTTGGCTGACGGCCACCGTATGGCTGCCCGCACTGGCCGTACTGGCGGCAGTTACCGAAACTGCGCTGTCGCTGCTGGTCGCCGCATACTTCAGGAAGTTGCTTGCTTTCATGATGCTGCTGGACGAAGTTACATCGAAATACGTACTGGAAAAATCCTGCAAATCGGAAATGATACTGCGATACGCTTCCTGCTTCCATTCAGCCGTTTGCAGCTTTTGCTGCAGCTTGTTCAATTTTTTCGTTTTTTCCGCCGTCATCAACTGTTCCACGATGCCATCCACGTCGATACCGGAGGATAAACCGGTAAGCCGGGTCGTTCCATTGACTGTAGTGGTTGATATTGTACCGCTGCTGCTTGTAGACATTGCGCCCCCTCCCGCCTAGCGTACTCAGCCGATATAATCGATTAATGTTTTGGAAATGACCTTCGCCCCGACCGACAAAGCTGCTTCATAGGTATATTCCGCACTCGCCAATTCTGTAGCAGCCGTTGCCGTGTCGATATCTTCGTTGTCTGTCATAAACGTGCTGTAGGTGGTATAGGCATCATCCAAGTTCGTGGACGCCGTACCGACTACATCCATCCGCGCGCCTAATGTCGCCTGGGCTACCGTCACTTGGTCAAGGTTCGCGCTGAATTCATCAATCAAATCGCTTAAATCCAACGAATTGGTTGTCAACGTCACATTTCCGGCCGAATCCATGCCGGCTGACTTATAACTGGTATCACCATTCAAGGCAAGCAGCAGCTTGGCAAATGTATTGAACAAATTACTGCCGCTTCCTTCGCCGACAACATCCTGTCCTTCAATATTTACGGTAACTTCACTGTTGAAGCCGATATTATAATTGATATTCTGGGCGGCATTGCCGCCCGCCGCCGTTAATGTATCGACCGTATTCTTAACTTCTGTCGCAGCATCCTCTAAAGCAGTAGTTCCACCATACATCGTTACTGCTGTCGCCAGGGTATCGGAAACTGTTTTGGCCGCCGTCGCTGCGTCAGCCAAGTCCGTATCGGCAGGGTCCACATCGGCCGCTGCCTGCGCCGTAGTGTAAGCACTCAGCGCAGCGGTTGCCGCATCCGTTAACGTGGTGGTTCCTCCATACGTCGTCACGGCGGCAGTAATGGTTTCATAATCTGCTTCCGCAGCCGTGATCGCATCCGATAAATTCAGGGAACCGCCGTAGGTGGTCACAGCCGTGTTCAACGTATTTAATGTATCCAGCGCGGCTGCCGCCTTGGCCGCCAGGCTCGTATCGCTCGGAAACGCAACAGAAGCAGCAGCCGCCGCATCATAAGCAGTCTGCCCGCCGGCCGCCGCGTCGCTCAGCGAATCATACACGGAGCCTGTATTGGCGGTATAAAACGCGGTAATATCCGCATCAGAAACATCGGTGGAAATCACACCGCCAAGGCTCAAATAATCGCCTTTATACGTTACGGTTTCTCCGAGATCGGTCGTTTCCAGCGAATAGGGCGCTTCACTGGTACTATAACCGCCGAAAATATACCGGCCGTTATAGGTCGTGTTCATGATGCTGACCGCCTCGTCCAGCAGTGTCGATACACGGGATTGGATATCCGTTAAATCATCCGCACTGCAAGTATCGCTGGCTGCCTCGGTCGTCAACGTTTTCACCGTCGTAATCACATCATTGAGATCGCTCAGCGCGTCATCCGTCGCTGTTTGCCAGCCGTCGGCAGCATCGGTATTATCCTGGTATTGCTTAATCTGCGAAACATAGCTGCGGTAGGTAACCGCCCGCGCCGCCACAACCGGATCATCGGAAGCCTTTTGGATCTTTTGATTGGAGGATACTGCTGCGTTGGCTGCTGCCAAGCGGTTGGCCGCTTTATTAATATTGCGCAGCGTATTGTCTGCAATCATCCCGTTCGTTATCCGCACAAAAGTACCCCCTTCTAGTCATCCACCATATTAATGGTGGTCTGATATATTTCGCTCCAGGTACTCACCATAGACGCCGACGCTTCATACGCTGACTGGTACACCGTCAGGTTGACCGTTTCTTCATCGCTGGAAACGCCGGACACTGAAGAGCGGCTGGTGTCAATATACGTTGCAATCGTGTCTTTCCGGTCATATTCAGTCTGGGCAAACGCACTGGCAGCAGCGACTGTAGAAACAATCGCAGAATAAAGATCATCTACCGTTGCATTGCCGGAAATAGCAGCGCTCCCACAGATACTGATGATGTCGCCAATATTTTCATTGTTGCCTTCTTCACCGTCAGTCGAAGCGGTGGCAATTTTATCGGTGTCGTCCTGAATATCCTGTGAGACGCTGATGTTGGCGGCGGTAATATTGGCATACACCGCAGCATTGTCCGCCCCGGTTGCCATCAATTCTGCCGATGACAAACTATCGTAGGAAAAGAACCGCACGCCGGTCGTGCCATCCAGTCCCATTCCGTCCGCATGGCCGCTGTAGGTGGTCGTTCCGGAGGTAATGCCTTCATTGAAGGATTGGGCAAAGGTCCGGGCAAAATCGTCCAACTGGCTGCTGTAATAGGGTATGCCCATGTTATCGGCGCCGTTGCCGTCGCGCAGGTCCAGATAGCCATTGAGCGCGCCTGTATCGCCGGAGTCAAACGTCTCCCCGCTGTCCGCCCAGCGGATGCCGTACATACTGTAGGCATCACTGGAACTGTCGGTGTTCGTATAACATTCCAGTTCGTTCGCAGAACTGCCGTTAACCAGTGATTTCCCTTTTATTGTGATGTTATAGATGCCGTTATCGCCCTCCGCGACCGTAACGCCAACCAATCCGGAAAGTTCATCAATCAAGACGTCACGCTGGTCTTGCAGCTCATTGGCCGAGGAGCCGGAAGCATTGGCAACGGAAATTTGCTTGTTCAGCGCCGCAATTTGTGTCGCGTAAGAATTGATTTGATCCACTGCGGTTTTTACATCACTGTTGATATCGCTGCGCAACTGCGTGAGCTGGCTGGATGCGTCATTTAACGTCGTGCAGAATTCATTGGCGGCTTCGAGAACAACCGCCCTCGCCGACGAACTGCCGGTATCGGTCGACAGGCTCTCCAATGCCGTATTGAAGCTATCTAATGCCGTGCTAATGTCACTGGAATCGGTGCTGCCGAAAACTGTTTCAATTTGTTCCAAATAGGCGGATTGCACTTCCCATTCACTGGCCGCGCTGTTTTCCTGCCAATATTTTTGATCCAGACGAAAACTCCGCACCCGTTCCACTGAATCCACGCTGACCCCGTTGCCTACCAAACTGCTGCTATAAACGGCTGCCGGGCCAATGGAAGTCTGGTTTACGACTTGGCGCGAATAACCGGCAGTATCGATATTGCTCATATTGTTTGTCGTGGTCGACAGGCCGATCTGTGCGGCGTTCAAAGCGCTTTTTGCAATACTTAGTCCGCCAAAAGTTGAAGCCATCTCGCTCCCCCCTTATCCTAAAATGCGTCCATCAAATCGCCGAGCAAACCGTCAATCGTGCTCATGACTCTCGCGCTGGCCGCATACGCATTTTGAAACTGGATCATGTTTGCCATCTCTTCATCGATCGAAATACCGGATACCGACTGCCGCTGTGTATCGACCTGTTCCACCAACGCCGCTTGTGAATCGTAATTGTTGACAGCCGTTTCGCCAGTCGTTCCAAGCCAGGAGATTACTGTTTTGTAAAAATCGGTGATATCCAACGACAAACCGCCGCTTCGATAGCAGCTCGTATCACCGGCCAGATTGCAAATCTGATTGGCAATGGAATTATCGCCATCGGCGCTGCCGTTGGAAGGCACAACCTTGTCGGAGTCGCTCACCAGCTCCGGATTGACCTGTATATTGAAAATGCTGAGCGGTTGGCTGGAATCTACAGTTGTAAACAAAGCCAGGCCAGCATCGCCGTTTAGGTCAACGCCGGAAGCCGTCAGCGAGTTCACCTTTGTGGCAATGGTCGTAATCAGATCATTCAACGCCTGTCGCAGCGTACTGATCGAACTGGCAGCACCGGTAGTAAAATCATAGGGCAGATCGCTCGCAGCAATCGCTTCGCAACCAGTTTGATCGGCATCCTCCATATAGGCCTTGATGCTCCCGCTGGAAATCGCCGCATCACAATTCAAATCTTCCCACACGACCGTTAACGGATTATTTTCCGATCCATCGCCTTCCACCGCCAGCGTGTGGGTTTTATCGCCGTTCACCAGATTGATGCCGCCTAGCGAGACCTGCAAACCAGCGCTGGTTTCCGTGACTTTAATATCCGCCAGCGAAGACATCTGGTCCAACAGCGCGTCGCGTTGGTCCCGCAGATAACTGGCTTCCTCGCCGCCGGCCTCCGCCTGCGTAATTTGGTCATTCAAATCCGCAACCTGCGAAGCAAGGTCATTCAGGCTGTCCACCCCGTCCTTGACTCCGTTTACAGCATCCTTTTGCAGTTGCTGCAATTGCTCATCAATGCTTGACAGTGTGGAAACCAAATCCACCGCTGCCGACACAACCAGTTCCCGTGTGCTTTCGCTGGTTGAATCCGTCGATAAGGTTTGCCAGGCGCTGAAAAAATCATCGATTGTTTTCTGGACGCCAGACGTTGTTGTCGTTGTATCCGCATCGTCCGTGGTTGAGCTGGTTTCGTATTCACCCAATATTTCATCCATATATTCCAGGTTGCCGCTTTTCACAGACCAATACGTAGACTTTGCATTTTGCGTGCGATATGCACTATCCAACAATACATCCCTAGCCCGGGTGATCGAAGCGACACCGACGCCATCGCCGGAAGAAGTCCCATCGGACCGGACCGTATTTTGCTCCGCATTGGACACATTCACTTGCGAAGCTCCGGTCGTATTCACATTGGCAAGATTTGTACTCGTCGCCGCCAATGCCGCTTGGCTGACAACCATGCCCGAATAGGCGATACTATACGTACCAAAAACAGATCCCATGGAAAAACGCCCCTCTCAATGCATTAACCGACCATATTGATCAGGGATTGCAGCATTTCATCCGTAGCGGAAATAACCTTCGTGTTGGCTTGATACGCCCGCTGGCTGACCATCATGGCGCTGAATTGGGCGGCCAAATCCACGTTGGATAATTCCAACGCGCCTGATGTCATTGCGCCTGAGCCGTTTGTGCCGGCAACTACCGCATTATAACTTCCGGAGTTGGTCGTGGAGACATACAAATTATCGCCTATTTTTTCCAATCCTTCCTGGTTGTTAAACACCGCCAGGGCAAGCTGCGCCAGTGACTGGGTCTCACCGTTGCTATACGTTCCGGTGATGGTTCCATCCGAAGAAATGCTTAAGCTTTGCAGCGTGCCGGACGCATACCCGTCGGCAGAACCCGTCACATCGCTGTCATCAAGGTTCGTCGTCGTAATCTCGGCAAAATCGAGTTCCAGCGCAACCGGATCGGTACCGGCAGTCGTCGGCGGCGTAACCGTGATCGAAGGGGTTTCATCAAAGGCATATGAATTAGAACGGATGGTAAACGTAGTCGTTCCCGCGGCAAGCGAAGTCGGCGCCGACAGGGTAACGGTCGTTCCGTCGCTGAGAGTAAAGGTTGCCGAACCGTCATCCGAACTGCTTACCGTTTCCGTAATCGTTGAATCCGTGGCTGAAGTCAGCGTAACATCCCATGTACCATCCGTGTTTTCGGTTGTGGTAATCGTATAATCACCGGTTGTCGATCCCGTTCCCACACTGATATTGGAATAGGCATAACCGGCCGTATTGATGGTTGTATCCGTCGCAGTATTTGCATCGACTGCCGCCGAAAGCGCAGTAGCGGAAGTCACCATATTGCCATCCGTGTCAAAGGCGACATACCCGTTGGCAGGGCTGATGGACGCATCGCTGCTGTCTGCTTCCCAGTACCAGCTCGTAATCCCGCTTTCCACCGCGCATTTTTTCCAGTTAATGGTCACGTCGTAACTATTTCCTTGCGCATCATACACGGTAATTTCTGAAGCGGCATCGTACGTCAAATCGCTGGTATCGCCGATCGCAGTCATCCCGGTCGCATTAGCCGCAGCTTCCGCGCTGGAATCCAAACCACCGCTAAAATCAGCGGCAGCACTGGCTTCGGCCGCCATAATCTTATTGTTGTTGCTATAAATATTGATCGGTTCTACTTCACCGGTCGTGGTAAACACTTTATTTCCATTGTCATCTAAAGTATAGGAAGATTCCCACCCGCAGACCTCGTAGCCGTTCACATTTAAATTGCCATTTTCATCAATCGCTAAATTGCCATCACGGGTAAACTGATACTCGCCTTCCGATCCACCGGTTACAATTAAAAAGCCGTCGCCGGAAAGCGCTACATCCATGGAATCGCTGGTCGTTTCCGTACTGCCTACCGACATATCCGTACTAACCCCGGCAACAGCAACACCCAACCCAACCTGTGTCGCGTTCGTTCCGGCTGAAGTCGAGGTCGCACCGGAAGCTGCGCTGATCGTTTGACTCAAAAGATCACTGAAAGTCACCGTTTGTGATTTATAGCCGGTTGTACTGACGTTAGAAATATTGTTGGCAATGACATCCAAAGCGGTCTGCTGGGCTTTCAGCCCGGATACCGCTGAATTTAACCCGTTCATCATAGAAAAAGCCCCCCTAATTTTCTATTTCCTCTGTCGGTCGGAAATAGCCATTAGCCTCCCCTATGGGGTCCAGCTAATTTCGTTCATTTATTGGTCATGGACCGTTGCCCGCAAATTAAGCGCTTGTCGTCGAACTGCTTGCCACCTGAGTAATATCATCCAGTGATACGGTTGTCCCGCCAACATTCACATACGTATTGCTGCCCGAAATCGTTACCGACTGGACTGTCCCGCTGCCGGTAGTCGTATTACCGGATGAATCAGTAGTCGAGTATGTTGCCGTCTTGCCAATCATACTGTACGCCGTAGAATTATTTATTGAGGTGTAAATATTGGATAATTGTTGTATGGAACTGATCTGACTCATTTGGCTGACATACTCCGTGGCACTGACCGGATCCGACGGATCTTGATATTTCAATTCGGTCGCCAGCAGTTGAAGAAACTCCGACATACTTAAGCTAGTGCTGTCCGTAGTGCTGGATGAACTGGATGTACTGGTCGTAGATATCGTAGACGTTGAACCGGTAATCGCCGATGAACTCATTTTTTCTCCTCCTTCAATAAACACAAAAAGGACGATTTCCCTTGTTGTTTGTTCCGACCTCCTGCCGGCTCAACAAAGGTTATCGTCCTTGAAGCGTTGGTATCGCTGCTTCGTTATTTTATTTTTCATCTTCGTTCCTCACTTACATCGGTTGATATTTCTTTTTGTTTTCAAATATCTCTCCCCTCGTAATATTGACGCTTTTCGGGGCATCGATCGCCAGACGCAAATCGCCCGAATCACTGCGGACCACCTTTACCATAATGTCTTCGCCAATCATGATATACTCTCCGGGTTTTCTTCCCAATACCAACATTTCGCTTCTCCTCCTTGAACATAATAAAAATTGAACCCTTCTGCGTTCGCCAAGTTTTCCCCAAACGAACGACGCCGATTATCCTTCAAGCCGGCAAAAGAAAGAAACTTTTTGGCAAACAAAAAAGGACAACCCAATTGTCCCAACATTGCCCTTGCGTCCTGCAGGGTTAGTTCGGCTATATCGAATCGTCCTTGAAAATTTAGTTTTCCTGCTGTATTATCGCATTTTTATCTTTGAATTCTATTTGATCACAACAGGATCGGTAAAAAAAATGATCCAATAAGTGCCTTTTTTTCCTGCATCCTGCAAGAAAAAATTGCCTTATCAGATCGTCCCTGAGTTCTCCATTATGGTCTTACTATCTATATCGTTAGGATCAGGAAAATCCTTAAGTTATTTTTAATTTTTTTTACTCGCCTCTTTGCCGGTCACGCACCGCGCGGTCAATGTCCCGCTTGGCATCCCTCTCCGCAATATCCTGCCGTTTGTCGTAATTCTTTTTCCCGCTTGCCAGCCCGATTTCCACTTTGACCCGGCCACGGACAAAATAAAGTTTTAAAGGAACCAGCGTAAAGCCTTTTTCTTTGATTTTGCCAATCAATTTATTGATTTCATAACGGTGCATCAGCAATTTACGGGGCCGGAGCGGATCCTGGTTAAAGCGGTTTCCTTGTTCATAGGGGCTAATATGCACATTGCGCAGGATCAATTCCGCATTTTCTATCGCCGCATAACCGTCTTTCAGGTTCGCTTTGCCGGCCCGCAAGGACTTTACTTCCGTGCCGGTCAAGGCCATTCCGGCTTCATATGTTTCATGAATAAAATAATCATGCCGCGCTTTCCGGTTTTCCGCTATGATTTTATTGGTTTTTTTCTCCATGGTCTGCACCTCGCCGCTA
>JAGFXW010000100.1 GCA_017861495.1 Bacillota bacterium | reverse complement strand
ATGTAAAGAAATCTTTAACTTCACTTTTAGACAACTATGATATAATTACCTTTGTAATACCAATTTGAAAGGAGATACTTATATGAGCATCGAGGCAGCAAAATTATTCCTAGAAAGAATGAAGACGGACGAGAAGTTTGCAACAAAAATTGCGGCAGAAAGCACTGAGGAAGCACGCATGGCGTTGGCACAAACGGAGGGGTTTATATTTACGGCAGCAGATATGGAACAGGTTGTAGGTGAGGATTTAAGCGACGATGAACTGGATGCAGTAGCCGGTGGCGCGGTGAATTCCATACAAGCACCTGGCCTGCCCCGTAATGCAAATTAAATTTAAAATTAACGCTTTGACTACTATTTAAATATTATTGTAAATTGGTCGAAAATATTGACTGGGGCAGACACTGGAATTCTATTACATGTGGTTTGATGCTCACATGCTTCCCAAAGGTCAACAACAGCAACGGTTTGTAGCAAAACCTGCTTTGTCTTGATTCAGCATTTTTAAAAAGACTCAACTTGCATAAACTGCAAGTTGGGTCTTTTCTTTGATATATCTACATGCAAAAGAATGATCGATCAAGAGAAAGGGTGTTGAGCTTACTTGAACTGTTAATAAACCATCGCGTAGCGATTTCGTTCTTTCTTCGGGTTGTCTGTTTTCTGATGATTTTTATCAGCACTTCTTCGATAATATTGCCTAAACAAATTTTTACTTTTTGCCCTTTGTCAACAACCCATACCGTTCGAGTATCTGCTCGTAAGGATAATCTTTGGTCAGAGCCGCGCCGTATGACTTGTGATAAGAAGGAGTGATCCTTAATCCGTCAGCGACCGCCTTAGTGCCGGAATAATCATTGATAATCATCCAAAACACGACATCAATCTTTTTTGATGACAGCGCAAGCAGACGCGCACCAACATCGGTGACCACAAGTTCGATATTAACACCGAGCTTTTCACTAAGTGCCTTCGCAAACGCTACATTGAAGCCTCTAGGTGCACCGTCGGCATTGGTATAATCAAAAGGTGGAAGATTTCCTGTCAATCCGATGCGAATGGTTGGCGCACCTGCAAACACGGGCATTTTCAAATTTTCAGTATTCGGTGCACCGTTCGCAGAATAGATGTACTCCTTTTCCAGTGCGTCCAAAGTACCGTCACCACGCATGGTTGTAATGGCGTTGCTCAACTGCTCAGCCAGTGCCTGATCCTCACTGCGCGTCGCCATGGAATAGGAAAAGATGACACTTGTATCAACCACAAGCGTCCAGTCTTTGTTTGCGGCTTGGACATATTTGGCGGTATCAAAAGGAATATACGCCCAGTCGACCTGCGAGGAATTCAGCGCCAAAAGCAGTTCGGAAAGCGCGGGATACCCCTTTCTCTCATACTTACCGAATTCAAGTGAAGTATAGGGAGGCGTACGTTGAAAAGATGCCGCCTGCGCCTTTTCAAAATCAAGCATGCTAAGCATTCCCTGCACTGGAATTCGCCCGCTCTGTTCAGCGGTCGATCCCGCATTGCTTTTTGCGCTCTCGTTTCCTCCCGCACAGCCGGCAAGAGTAAGCGTTATGCAAAGCACCAGAATAAAAACTATCCATTTTTTCATTAAAATCATTCTCCTTTTATATCTTAGATGTGTTTGTTTTTTTCCACCGATAAATCCCTGACGACAAACCCATACACTCATTTTTCATGGTATTCTCTCTCCTCATAGTTTGATTTGGATGACATTCCGTCCCTCCTCATAACAGTAGTTAATGCTCTGTGCGACATTCTTCAAAATCTTCAGGCCCAGATGGGCCATGTCCCCGTCTTCCGTGTCCCCGTGTTCCGCCATGAAAGGATCGAAGGGTGCGCCTGCGCAGTCGCATCGCAAGATGACGGTCTTTGATCCCTCAGCGTATTCGATCTCCAAATTCAGGTCAATCGCCTGGTCTTTGTCGCAGCCGTCTAACATTTCGTAGATCAGTTCCTCAGTACAAAGCTGGAGCCGGTTTGCGTATTTCTCGGCAAGATTGTACCGTTCGGCGAACATGCGTATGCCGCCGTGCAGGCGCATGAGGTCGAACTCCCGGCTGTCGACGTGCTCGGAGAAATATTTGAGTTTGCGCACGAATGCCTGGGTTTTGGGCTTTTGGGGCCGATCAAAAATTTCCTCTGGCGTACCCTCTTCATAAATCCCACACTCATCGAAGTACAGCACACGAGTGGCCACCTCACGGGCGAAAGTCATCTCGTGGGTGACGATGAGCATAGTCATGTCATGCTTGGCCAGCATCCGGATGGTGGCCAACACCTCGCCCACCATGGTAGGATCCAATGCCGAGGTAGGCTCATCAAAGAGCATCACTTGGGGCTCCATGGCAAGGCAACGGCAGATGGCAATGCGCTGTTTCTGTCCGCCGGAGAGAGAGTCCGGAAAGGCGTGTTTCTTACTTTCCAGACCCACCATACGCAGCAGTTCCACCGCCTTTTGCTCCGCCACGACCCGGGATATTTTGCGAAGCCGCATGGGTGCAAGTGTGATGTTTTCGAGCACAGTCATGTGCTCAAAAAGGTGAAACCCCTGGAAAACCATCCCCATACCCTGCCGGATAAGGTCGATTTTCGCGTCTTTGGCGGTAATTTCGTCGTCTCCGATGAAAATCCGCCCTAAATCAGGCTTTTCAAGTAATTCCAGCGAGCGCAGAAAGACGCTCTTGCCGCAGCCGGATCGACCGATGAGAGCGATGCGCTCCCCGCGCTCCACAGTTAAATTGACGCCTTGGAGCACCTCTAGGCTGTCAAAGGATTTGTACAGACCTTCCACACGAAGCATACTCATGGCATTACCCTCCCGTCAAGCCGTTTTCCATAGCCGTTCACCACTCCGGTGGGGCAGACTGCTACGTACTGATGACAGTCCATGCTGCGCCGCACCTCTTCTATGGGAATCGTTGTTTCAAATACCATGTGTCTTTCTCCTTTCCGCCCGCTTTTCGGACAGCCTATCCAGGCACGCAAAGATGCCATAACAGAGATAAGCCAGTGCGAGATAAAGAAAAATCCCCACAAGCAACATAAAAAGCGGTTGCATGGTGCGGGTGCTGATGTTGTTGATCACACGGGTCAGGTCGGTAATGGTGACGTAGCCCACCACGCTGGTCCACTGCAGCAGGTTTACAATGGTGGACTGGTAGACGGGTCGTGCGATTTTTGCCGCCTGAGGAAACGTGATGAGCCAGAAGGCCTGCCACCACGAAAATCCCAGCGTCCGTGCGGCCTCCGTTTGCATTTTGTCGGTAGCCAAGAGGGCCGAGCGCATCACCTCCGCCACGTGGGCCGAGACGTTTAAGGAAAACGCCGCGACCGCCAGCAACGGCGCGGGCATGTTGCTGCGAGCAAAGATTACATAGTACATCAGCATGAGTAGCAAAAGCACTGGGCTTCCCCGTAGCACCGCGATATAGCCCGCAGCCATGCCGCGCAAAATGCAGTTTTTGCTCAAACGCAAGGCGCACATCGGCGCGGCCAGCAGCGTTCCCAACAGGAGGGACAGCAAGGTGATTTCCACCGTCACGCCCAGTCCTTTCAGAATCGTCAGCCAAGCACCGCCCTCAATGAGCGTTTTGTAAAAAAGTTGTGTCAACTGTTCCATACGATATCATGTCCCTCCTTACATTTATTATAGTCAATATACCATTTTATTCCAAAATGAAAGTTAAAGATTAGCTAAAGAATTTCTGATGGATTAAACAAGCTGAAGTCTACCTTTTTGTCTTTTCGCACACTGAAATTACATAACTATGATCAGCTGAACATAGGGTTTCAATCTGTAAGTCTATGTTATCCAATACCCTTTTTAAATCTGTGCAAATACCTTCCCCTGTAAATTTTAATACACTTTCTTTTACTGTCCATAATTTACAAAAATCTACCGCCTGATTTTTTGAATTGACAAGGCTGTTATATTCCCTCTCATTACAAATATATTTTGCTACTTCTTCATCATAATCCCCTACTGCCTCCATATCGATCCCTACTTCTTCACTCGATATGGCGCATACCACCCCATATTTACAATGGCTAATATTGAAAAATATGTCAGGATACTTTTTTAAATATGGTTTTTCATTTTCTCTGTATTCAAACAGTAGTTCTTCAAATATTCCATACTCTTTTTTTATTCCGTATGCCAAAAGTAGGTAGGCAATAACCGATAGCTTCCGATCAATCATGTATCGAAATGCAAGGGCCTTTTGTGCTCTTTCAGCCAGAATAACCTTTATACTTCGCCAAAATAGCTCATCGGAAAAAGAATCTATCTTATCAAATAAGTAAATCATAGCTCATATTAACCTCTCAACATAATACTATCTACATTGTAAAAAAAGCTGTGCCATTCTTCAATATTCTTACAATTAACCTAGAAATTCAACAAACATAGTTCCTTCGAATCAAAATATATATTTACCATACTTTGATAATATTCCCTATGAAAAAACAGAATCCCTGCAAAATAATAGATATTCCAATAGGGATTCTATTTGCTTACATCGAATGAATGATGCAGAAAAAATAATGATGATTGCCGTCTATCATTTCAAATTTGTCAGATCTAATTTCTGCTTAAGGTACTTTCCTAAGCGTTGTTTTGTTACATACTATTTGGGGAATTTTGTCATAATACCCAAGAACTGTATCCCTTGTATCTCACATACGATTAGCAACTGTTACACAGTTTCTGCCTGCCCGTTTACCTTGGTACATAAGGATATCCGCTTTCCTAATCATACTGTCGACTGTATCGCCTCCGTTCCTAATAATAGAAACCCCTAGTGTTAAGGTCACCGATAAAACTGCGTTTTCATAAGCATACCTGCGATTTTCCACAGTCTCTCTGATCCGTTCAGCCAGCCGTACTGCGTTTTCTTCATTTGTCGCTGGTAACATTAGGAGGAATTCATCGCCTCCCCATCGAGCAACTGTGTCATATTCTCTAACCGATCTCCTGAGGTCTTCAGATACTGACTTCAATACGCAGTCTCCACCAGCATGCCCGTAGGTGTCATTAACCTCTTTGAATAAATCAATATCGATAATGATCAACGCAAACTCCAAACCAGTTCTTTGATACTGTTCATACTCTTTCTGAATTCCTTGCTCCATATGCCTCCGGTTATAAAGACCTGTCAAACTATCCGTTCTTGAGATCAACTCCAGTTGTTGATGACGCTTAGTCTGCTCTATGGCTATGGAGATTAGGTAATAAGAAAAGAAAATAATGATACTAGATAATACTAACGGAATAAAAGCGGACAACAAATACGTTCTTTGTACACCATAGAAAGCTAGCAATAGAAAAGAAAAAAATGGAAATAACGCAACAATGGGATTTTGGTGATTGATAATCTCAAGGATGTTTTTAATATGAGGCGTTATAGGTCTTCTGATTAATGGTATAGAGGATAGTTCCAGCAATTGACCTATCAAAATCAAACCGCTTACCATATGGTTAAATACGAATTGCTCTAAAAACAGACAGATAAGAAAATTAAGCTGGGTCAAAGAAATTACCATAAAAAGAACAAAAAATTTAGCATGAATTGTTTCCTTGAAAACTAGGGTGATAGGGATCAGATATAATAGAGCCAGTATATAGCCAATCAAAAAAGGGTCGAGACCTATTGGAGTTAAAAGGCCACGCAAGAAGATGTGAATAACCCCTGTACCAACAAAGGCTATTGTCTGAAACCAAAAAGGACGCTTTGGTGTTAAGAAAGAATAAACAAGCAAAATATTGGATATTGCAAAGACAACTCTGCTTAAATTAAATAAAATTAGCGTAGATTCTGACATATTTCCTCCAATTAATTTTATTTAACAGTATATTGGTTAGCAAATTCAGTATAGCATTTCTATCCCATTCTTTGTTTAAAGATTACTTAAAGATTAGGTTACCTGTCTTTAGATACACAGACTGAAGACCGACGAGGAACTAGAATTCAGCAACACCCATACCAAATAAGCCATCACATATTCAAGTCGACTGTTCAGAGAACGGTCGGTTTGAATACCTGATGGCTTATTTAAAGAATTATATACTAAAGTTAGCTTGCTAATCATCCAATAAAAACATTTTGCCGCTGCAGTTCATTTTGGAGGGATGTCACATTAATGTCTCGCGGCAAAACATTACTGCGGACTGCAAGAGTTGCTGCGACACCTATGGCTTGTCCCATACTCGAGGCTGGTCCAGACACCCGAATTGATGCCTGAGCTTCATGAGTACAACTGATAAACCTACCAGCCATCAGTAGATTGTCTACCTTCTTCGGTACCAAACAGCGGTAAGGTATTGTATGATAGTCATCGCCCTTTAGATAAGTCATTTTACGTTCCAGCTGACCAGGGACATGCATTTCTAGTGGCCAAGCATTCGCGCCCACGCCGTCGGTAAATTTTCAGCCGCTTAACACCTCTTCGCCATTGAATACGTATTCGCCTATTACCCGGCGAGTTTCCCGCAAACCGATTTTAACCCCAGTTTCAACTAGGGCTGAGTTTTCCATGCCGGGAATTTTATCACGGAGAAACCGAGCAAATTCTTGGGCGATCTGCCGTCCTTCAATGAAACTTCGTGTCAGATGCTCGGGGTTGGTACCGTCAACTGCCCAAGGAATGCGAGCCATATTAGCCGAATAGACTCCCTGAATCAAAGAATATTCCAAATTACCTCCAGTACGAGTCAACTTATACTCACCAGATGCTACACCTTCGGCCATCATTCGGGCAGCATTGTCAAAGAAATACCCTTGATTAAATTTTGCATCATCAATATTTACGAGACGAAATCCCATGTCACAAGCCTGCATACCACCATTGCCGTCACCAATCTCAAAAGGCACACCCGCGGAAGCACAGACATCACCGTCTCCTGTACAATCCAGGACGACTTTGGCACATATTGCCTGCCTCCCTGCTTTGTTTTCAATAAAAAATCCTTTTACTCGGTTCCCTTCCATGATAGGAGCGGCAAATTTAGTATAGTAGTTCAACATTCGCCCCCAGCAGTTTTTTGTCCAAAACAATCTTAAGTGCCTCGGGTTGAAAATCGACAATATGACGCCATTTCCTGCCACCACCGTTGTCAATTAGCTCTTCGGCAATTTCTCCGCCAATGCCTTTTATGAGCTGTACCGTTTGCGCTGTACGAGTGTAAAAGCCGCAAAAGTCAGTAACCAAGGCATTTGTGGCATTCCCGCCAAGAAAGCCCATGTATTCAATAAGCATTGTGTTCATACCCATACGACCTGCGGCGATAGCAGCACTGATTCCAGCCATGCCGCCACCAACAACCAGCACATCAACATTGCGATAAATCGGTATGTTGCGGCTGGGTTCCGTGACATAGCTTTCTGACGCTTCGCCAGATATTGCGGATGCCTTTCCAGTGCTACCAGAAAATATGCCACTGAATTTAGCTGAAATCCCGATGGCAGCTAGACCTTTCAAAAAAGTACGTCTTGTCAGATTTCCTTTGTCCAATGGAGGAAATCTTTTTGATTGGTCTGAATGATTCTTATCGTCCATATCCCATATCCACCCCGCCATATCAATAATTGAATTGAATTTTTATATCATGTTCAACAAACCAACGTCACTTAAATCCGACCGCTCGTAGAACGGTCGGATTTAATGCGTTAAGATAATAGTTTCAGTCACGCCTATATGCTACAGCCTAATTCTCTAAATTGCCCAATCAAATCGTATCAGTTTTTTGCGGTTCATGATATTACGCCCGCCATGACACCTTTATTAACAAAGGTAGTATATCATTGATAATCTCTCTAATGCAAGACTGGAGAAACTGATAGTAAATTCCACTTTTACTCTTTCTTCGTGCTTGCCGTGGCATCTTCACTCACCTCAATACTATTCTACATTCTTGCGTAAGGACACGCAAGAACCGTCCCCGTGTATTCAACCACCGCTTTTTTAAAGAAATCTTTAACAAAATTACACATACCACATGGTATAATGAGCATAGGGTATCAATTTTCAATGGAAAGAAGGCGACAGTATATATGAGTATCGAATCAGCCAAGGCATTTATTGACAGAATGAAAAAAGATGAGGAGTTTGCGAAAAAAGTGATGGTGATACAGGACGCCGAGGCGCGCATGGAGCTTGTCAAG
>JAGFXW010000296.1 GCA_017861495.1 Bacillota bacterium | reverse complement strand
GGTCTTGAAAAATCATCTGTATTTGCCGTTTCAAACGCATGCTGTCGTGTTTGTTATATGCAGCGTGAAGGTCTTGTCCTTTAAAGTGCGCAGTTCCTGCCGTCGGTTGGTATAAGCCGGCCAGGGTTCGGGCCAGGGTGGATTTTCCGCAGCCGGTTTCGCCGACTAATCCCAATGTTTCGCCGGGAAATACGTTGAAGGTTACAGTATCGATCGCTTTTACAACAGCAGATGGCCGTCCTAAAAAAGTTTTACGGACAACAAACGTTTTGCTGAGGCGATCGACAGAGAGGATCGGCTGGTTCATTTACCCAATACCTCCCCTTGCAGCAGTTTTTGACGTAACGGGGAATCGGCATGGGCCAGCCAACAGCGGGTGAAATGCTGATCGCTGACCGGGAATAGATCCGGTTTTTGCCGACAGATTTCCATTGCATGGGGACAGCGGGGACCGAAGGAGCAGCCTTCGGCAACCGACAGCAGGTTGGGAGGCTGGCCGGGAATAGAGAGCAACTGTTTGTTTTTGCGGTCGGGCCGCGGGACAGATTGCAGCAGACCATACGTATACGGGTGCATGGGCCGGCGGTAGAGATCAATGGCCGGAGAGGATTCAACAATTTCACCGGCATACATGACCAATACGCGTTGGCATAGGCTGGCAATGACGCCTAAATCGTGGGAAATTAAAATAATTGCGGTATTGAATTGTTTGTTTTTGGAGCGCAGCAAATCGATAATTTGCGCCTGTATGGTTACATCAAGCGCCGTTGTCGGCTCATCCGCTATGATCAACTGCGGCTGACAGGCCAATGCCATGGCAATCATCACCCGTTGGCGCATCCCGCCGCTGAGTTGGTGGGGATATTGTTTCAGCCGGGTTTCGGGGGCCGGGATATCAACCGAACGCAGAGCGCTTTCCGCCTGCTGCAAGGCATCTTGGCAGGATAAGCCTTGGTGGTGCATAAATATTTCGGCAATCTGCAAACCAACCGTTAATACCGGATTCAAAGCCGTCATCGGGTCTTGGAAGATCATGCTGATTTGTTTCCCCCGGATTTGCCTCATTTTTTCTTCCGGGAAAGCGGTCAACTCTGTATCCTGGAAAAAAATCCGGCCGTTCAGCCGTTCACTGGGGGGCTGGGGGAGGATGCCGAGAATCGCCTGGGCGGTTGCGCTTTTGCCGCAGCCTGATTCGCCGACAATCCCTAGAGTTTCGCCTTGGTGTAACTGAAAACTTACGTGGTTGACTGCCAGAACGGATCCGGCATAGGTATGGAAAGCAATACTCAAGTCTTGTACATCCAATAAAAGTGACATAGTAACCGCTCCTATTTACGCATTCTGGGGTCCAGGGCGTCGCGCAGCCCATCACCGAGGAAATTAAAAGACAGCATCGTAAGGCTGATGGCTAAAGCCGGAAATAAAAGTTGAAAGGGGTAGGAGCGCAGGCTGACAACTCCTTCGGAGGCGAGAACACCCCAGCTTGCCATGGGCGCTGATACTCCCAAACCGATAAAGCTGAGGAACGCTTCGGTGAAAATGGCTTCCGGAATGGCCAGCGTGGTAGTGATCAAGATCGGTCCGAGGCTGTTTGGGATTAAATGGCGTACCAGTATTCTCGCTGGACTGGCGCCGCTTAACCGGGCCGCCAACACATATTCCTGTTTTTTTAGCGTTAAGATTTGGCCGCGGACAATGCGGGCCATCCCCAGCCAGTATACGAAACCAAGCGCCAGAAAAATGTTCATCAGGCCCGGTCCGAGAACCACCATGAGTAAAATAACGTATAGAAGAAGCGGGATGCCGTACAGGATGTCAACGATCCGCATCATGAGATTGTCAATGCGGCCGCCGGCATATCCGGCTATTCCGCCATAGAGAACGCCGACGGTGAGATTGATCAGGCTGGCCGCGATCCCGATGGACAAAGAAATCCGGGCGCCATACAAGATCCTGGTCATTAGGTCGCGGCCGAGATTGTCAGTGCCGAACCAATGGATGGATGATGGCGGCTGGTTTGCTTCCGGAAGGTTTTGATCGGCATACGAATAGCCGGAAAACAAGGGACCGATAATTGCCGTGAGACCGATGAGTAGAATACAAAGCAACCCCGCCATGGCCATTTTGTTCATTCGCAGGCGGTGCCAGGCATCTTGCCAGTAAGAGGAATTTTTCAACGAAGGTATGGCGGCATTGGACGGAGGAAAGGGGTTCGGTTGAAATGCAGCGGGTGAGAGTTTCATATCAGTCTTCCTTTCCTTCGTCGAGTTGAATGCGCGGGTCTAACAATGCGTAGGCAATATCTACGGCCAGGTTTAAGGTAACCAATAGAGCGCTGTAAAAAATTGTGACCCCTAAAATCACGGTATAATCACGGTTATAGATGCTGGTGACGAAATGCCGTCCCAACCCCGGGATAGCGAAGATGGTTTCAATGACAAAGCTGCCGGTCAGAATTCCGGCAATCAAGGGCCCTAAGTAGGTGACTACGGGGATTAACGCATTCTTGAGAGCATGGCGGGTCAGAATGGTGTATGGGGATAAGCCCTTGGCCCGGGCAGTGCGGATATAATCCTGCCCGAGGACTTCCAACATCCCGGAGCGGGTCAGCCGGGCAATAAATGCCGTGGGTAATCCCATCAAGGCTAAGGCCGGCAGCACTGTCGACGTCGGCCCCTCCCATAAGGCGGCCGGCAGCCAGTCCAACTGGAGGGCGAAGACAAAAATCAGCAGGGCGGCAAGGATAAAGCCGGGGACGGATATTCCAATGGTTGTCAGAAACATCGCAATGTAATCCGGCCAGCGGTTGTGGTAGACGGCAGCAATGATTCCGGCCGGGATTCCAAGGCAGATCGCCCAAAAGATGGCGATGGCGCCCAATTCGGCGGATACGGGAAAACTTTCCCGTATCATGTCGTTGACAGAGCGGTTTTCGTATTTAAAAGAAGGTCCTAAATCTCCGCTCGCAACATTGGCTATATAATCGGTGTATTGCTTCCATAACGGATCGTTGAGGTGATACCGTTCTTCCATGTTTTTTTGAATGGCTTCCGGCAGATTTTTTTCCGTGGTAAA
>JAGFXW010000099.1 GCA_017861495.1 Bacillota bacterium | reverse complement strand
CGTTTTTTCCGCCACCAGGTTTGCATTGGCGGCAACTTCTTGAATCCCGGCTGACATTTGCTCCATTACCGCCGAGGTCGCGTCGACCGCATGAACCTGTTGTTCCGCACCCGTGGCCACTTCACTGATAGAGGTCGCAATTTGGTTTGCAACCTGGGAGGATTGTTCCGCGCTGGCCGTGAGTTCTTCCGATGAAGCGGCCAGATGTTCCGCCTGTGAATGTACTTTGGCGACGAGTTCGCGCAAATTCACCCGCATTTCGCGAAACCCTTTTGCCAGTTGGCCGATCTCATCTTCCGAACTAATTTTGTTCTCTACTTCCCGTAAATCGCCTTGCGCTAACAGCAGGCATTCATCACGAATCAAGGCAATCGGCTTGGCAAACCATTTGGCAATCCCAACAATAGCGCCAATAACCAGGATTAAACACACTACAGAAATAATAAGCATCGTTCGCGCTAATGCGTTTGTTTCTTTCGCCGCTTCCTCTTTAGGGGCTGCCACCGACATAACCCAGCGCTGGTCTCCCGGCAGGTTGATCGGCGTAAATACTGCAACTTTGGCTACTCCATCCACAAAAACATATTCGCCCTGTGTTTGTTTCCCGCCTTCGGTTGTCGTTCTAACCATGCCGGTCAGCCGGTCATCCAGTTCCGTCTGTTGCATCTTTAATGCCGGATTTACTTTCTTCTCGAGAAGGTTCAATTTATTGATGACTTCCGGATTGACCGGATTCGCTATAACCATCCCTGATCTGTCAATAATCTGCCCATAACCGGTATCCAAGAATTTTAAATCCTTGATCATCGCCGTTAATCGTTCCACCGAAAATGTTCCTACCAGAACTCCATTCAGTTGTCCGTTATTAAGAACCGGTACGGCCAGAATGACTGCCAATTTTCCTGTTGTTTTCGAAGTTACCGGATCCGACACAGCCGCCTTTTGAGTGGCAACCACTTTTTTGAAATAATCACGTTCCTCGTAAGAAGCAGTGGTTCCCTGATTGGTATACCCGGTACCGTTAGGAGTAATAAACACGATGGCATCAAAAACGCCCAGCCTTTTATGCGCTTCGGCCAAGGCTTCAACAATCTGCCCTTTGTCAGCCCCTGTGCGCACACGCTGTATGCTAGCCAAATCTTCCAGTTGTGTAAGCATGATTCGCATATCGTCCTGTACACGATGCCCATAATCGGTCCCTACAGCCATCGCCGTGTGGTCAATGCTCTTAGTTAACGATTGTTGGGAAAGATAATAGCTGACCCCTGACAATACAAGTAAAATTAAAAGGACGAGAGGTAAAAGAGTCATTAGCAGTTTTGTCTGAATGTTTTTCAGGTTCATAATTGCTTCACTTCCTAACCAAAATAATTTCTGCGTTTTGAGCTATGATTGTTAATCCGCTTGCCAGCACAGCAATAAAAACTACTCCTTGCATTGAACAATTAAAAACAGCACCAGCCTATATCAGACCGGTGCCGCCACTCAGCAACCTGGCAATCATAGACCATCCCTTGTCTGTAGACCCATGGCTTTGCGTCCTTGCCTTTCGGCAAGTTTGCCTATATATATAAATTATATGATCGGTTAATATGTTACAAAAAAATTGCAAGAATAGCAAGGCGTTTTCGTTTAGTTAAATATTTAACTTACGCTGCGCGCCTGCATATCAATCTTCGCGGGGCCGTATCCGGCTGGTCGGAACCGCCGAAAACGGGTCATCAGGCCAGTAATGTTTGGGATATCGCCCTTTCAACTCCTTTTTCACGGCAAAATAGCCATTGGCCCAAAAGCTGGCCAAATCGCTGGTTACCTGCACCGGACGGCCGGCAGGCGACAATAAATGGATCGTCAACGGAACTCTGCCGCCGCCAATAACCGGCGATACGTCGGCCCCAAACAACTCTTGCAGTTTGACCGCCAGTACCGGCGTGGCGGGCTCAGTATAGTCGATGGCGATACTCCGCCCGCTGGGAACTTTCCAATGGGTTGGCGCCCACTCGTTCAGGCTTTGCCGTTGTTCCCAGGTCAGCATGGACTCAAGAATTTCGTTGAGTCGAAGCCGCTGCAGTTGTTGCACGGTCGTAATGCCATACAAATACGGGGCCAGCCAGCTTTCCAACGTGCGCAGCAAATATTCTTCCGCTACGTCCGGCCAGGATGCATCGATACGACGGAGAAACTGCAACCGCGCACGCAATTGGCGGTTGCTTTGCGTCCATGGTAAAATCTCCAGACCCTCCAGACGAATCCCTTGCAACAACGCAGCCAAAACCCGTTCCGGATCTTCCGGCCTGACAGCCTCTTCTTTCAACAGAAGCGCCCCCAGCCGTTGGCATTTTATCGCCCGAACGGCTTTCGACTGTTCATCCCAACGGATCACTTGCGCATCCTCGATTTGCTCGGCCATATATTGACGCAATTCTTGTTCTTGCACCGGCGCAGCCAAAAAAATTCGGCTGTCAGCCCCGGTATCGGCTAAATCGGCGGCCACAATAAAAGGTTCCAGAGCCAACAGTTGCTGTTCTTTCATCTTGGACCGCCGGCCATTGCGAAGCAAAAAACGCCCATTCCCTTTGTTTTGCGCAATCCGGTCAGGATAAGCCAACGCCAGGATAATTCCGCACCGGCTGCTGTCAAAATCCGTAGGCATAGGAACAGAGATTTTTGTCAGCCAATACTCAATTTCTTGTTTTAACCGGTTTAGCCGTTTGCGGTCACCAGCATACCCGAATCCGCTTTGTTGCGTTGAGTACAATCCAGAAACAACTTCCATACGCAGACGTAAATCGACATCCTCCGCTCCGTCCGCACCGCGCAGCATGTCCCGTTCGCTGAGCAATACAGCCAGGCAGCCAGCCTCCGGTCCCATTCCCATGGCAACCGCAGCCAGTACCATATGGGCCAGGCGGGGATGCAGCCCTGTCTGGTTCATCCGCCGGCCATGCGCCGTTATTTTCCCGTCGCTGTCCAGCGCCCCTAGTTGCTGAAGCAATTCTACAGCTTGGCTGTAGGCGGCTTGCGGCGGACTGTCGAGCCATGCGAGTTCCTGTGGATCCGTCACCCCCCAAGCCGCCAATTCCAAACAAAGCGATGTCAAATCAGCAGCCAAAATTTCCGGTGTATTTCCATTGGTTAAGCCGGCATCTTCCGAACTGGTCCACAGGCGGCGGCAGCAACCGGGACCAAGACGTCCAGCCCTGCCACGGCGCTGGTCTGCCGAATGGCGGGATACCATGACCGTTTCTAACCTCGACATGCCCGTACGCGGTGAAAAGCGCGGCACACGCATCAGCCCGCAGTCAATCACCGTCCGTATCCCTTCCACCGTCAGACTGGTTTCGGCAATGGAGGTTGCCAAAACGACTTTTCTACGCCCGGCCTTGGCCGGTACAAGCGCCGCATCCTGTTGCTCCGGAGAAAGGTCGCCGTACAAAGACCGAATGTCGGCACTATCATCAACAATCCGCCCGCCAAGCTGCCGCTCTACTCGTTTTATTTCGCCGGCCCCCGGCAAGAATACGAGGATATCTCCTTCTGTCTGTTGTAAAACTTCCTGCACTGCAGCCGCAACGACGGTTTCCAGCCTTTCCCCTGCCGGCCGCGGCAAATACTGCGTATCGACCGGAAAAGCTTTTCCTTCGCTGCGGATAACCGGAGCATTGCCCAACAGCGACGCAATGCGCTCCGTTTCCAGTGTAGCCGACATAACCAGGATCTTCAAATCTTCGCGCAACACGGCCTGGCACTCCAATGCAAGCGCCAAACCCAAGTCAGCATGCAAACTTCGTTCGTGAAATTCGTCAAAAATAATTAATCCCACATTTTCCAGCGCCGGATCGGTTTGCAGCATGCGGGTCAAAATCCCTTCCGTTACCACTTCTATGCGGGTATCCGAAGTTACACAGGTATCGCGGTGTACCCTGTAACCAACAGTCTCGCCTACTCGTTCCTTTAAAATTGCCGCCATATATCTGGATACGGTACGGGCCGCCAAACGCCGCGGTTCCAGCATAACGATTTTACGCCCGGCAAGCCAGGCCTCTTCCAGCAGCGCCAAAGGAACGCGAGTGGTTTTCCCCGCCCCGGGCTCGGCGATCAGGACAACATTAGAGTTGGCCGCGATCTTCTCTTTTAATTCCGGCAAAACCGCCTCAATCGGTAACTCCACCATGCGGATACAATCAACCTCAAATCATTACCAAATTCTCAAACTTCATTATATTCATCCAATTTGCCCGCCTCAAGCTCCCTGTAAAACACTAAAGAGCCGGCTGCCTGCTGCCTTTTTTCACGGTTCGTAAAAAAAGGCTCGTCAATGGAACAAGATATAAGTACAGTGCATACGGGATAAAGCTTTCATTAGCCGACAATGTAGCGGCCGGGACAGCGCCGGCAATATTCCAAGGAATCAGAGCCGATATTACTATCACGGTATTTTCTAAATCAAGCGCAAGTTGATAGTTGCTGAGTTTTCGTTTCTCATAAATGCTCGTTGAAAACTGATGGCTTAACATAACCGCCAACGTTTGGTTGCAGCTAAAAGCAGCCGTAACAATACTGGTAAAAAGAACTGAAACATATGTCCCTGCGAGATTACTTAATTTATCAATCGATTGCTCAATTTTGTCAAGTAGGTTTGTGCCGGCAAAAATACCTGAATAGGCGGAAGACAACAAAACAATCAGAGCCGCATTCAGCATGGAAGAAAGTCCGCCGCCTTGGATAATGGTGGAGAAATAACCTGTTTTATCCGTTGTGTAACCGGTAAGAATATAGTGCAGCATTTGCCACAAAGTTTGCTGCTGGATGAATAGGCTGATGGCAATACCGCAAAGGATGCTGACACCCATAGATATTTTAACATCCACTTTAAAGGCTGCGGCCAACAGAATGATCAGCGCCGGCAACAACACAATGCTATGCAAATCGAAAGCCTGCGCGATTTCTTGCGAAATTGCCGTATCAGGAAAACTGAGCGGATAATACCGGGATAAGAGAATATACCCGATGATGGAAAGAAAAAACGGCATGATTGACGTAGTCATCATGTTTTTTATATTGATGTACAGCTTGGTTTCGGTCAAGGCTGCTACCAGGTTCGCGCTGGATGACATTGGCGAACATCGGTCGCCAAAGTAGGCACCGGCAATAATTGCCCCTGCGGCAATGTTAATATCAACGCCGCCGCTTTGCGCCAACACTCCCAGCACGACGCCGACTGTTCCTACCGTCCCAAACGAAGTCCCAAGCAAAAAGGATACAATGGAAGAAAGTACGAACGCGTATAAAAGGAAATAGTGGGGATCCATAAAAGCGATCCCATAGTATACAATGAAAGAAACCGTACCGCAAGCTCGCCAAACAGCGGTAATCATACCGATCAAAACAAAAATTTTAATCACAATAAGGGATTTTTTTGACCCGGCAGCCATCATTCGGACTACGTCTGCGAACCGGTAACCGCGGCTGAGAGAAAGCAGGGTAAAACAAACGAGGCCTAAAATTAGTGGATACAAGAGCGACACTTTCGTATAAATACTAACCAACAGCGAGACAAAAAAAAGGATAAACACCAGCAATATGGACAAAAGACCACCTGTTTCGTTCAGAATAAATAGCGGCAATGGATACATGCCAATACAGTTATTATACTGGGAGATCGTATTTGTGCAAAGTGTCAATATTAGAAAACCCGGCTTACGCCGAGCTTTCATAGCGACGGTGGAAGCCGCTGGTTGTACTTATGCACACTAGATATAGAAGACTTGCTTCAGATGGATACCGCCATCTGAAGTATAGTCACACTTATTTCAAGTTACAGACTCTTGATCCCTTCATAAAGGATCTTACAGTCTGTGCGTAGAGGAAAATGGTATACTTTCTGGTGTACTAAAAAACCCGGCTTACGCCGGGCCGTATTTTACAGGAATCGTTTCATCAGTTTGCAATAGCTAAAAAATAATCCTTTTCCCGCAATACCGTTTTAATCATATTCTTGGTATTGATCCGAAAGGCGGAAATTGGTTGTTCCGATTTATTGTGATCGTCCCGAAATATTTTTTCGTATTTCATTAAAATCTGTTCTTCATCATAGCCCTGTTCCGCTAAATCAAGAATAATTTGTTTGCTTTCCTGTACGGCCAAAATACTCTGTTCCCAATAACCAGGCGTCTTCTTAGGACTTACTAAGCCAAAGTGCGGCGAAACAATGAAACGAGGATTGATTTTCTGGCATAACCGGATCGAAGCGATCGCTTGTGACACGCTAGTTATAAACGCGGGTTGAATTTTCCCGGATTTACTCATGCAACCGCTCGATTCACTGGTGAATAAGATAGTCTTGTCCACTAAGAACGACAAAGAACATTGGGTATGGCCTTGTGTTTCGATTACCTTGATCTGTAGTCCGCCCAGATCAAGCATTGATCCGTTACAAATAACAACATCTACCTTCAGTAGGCTGTCCTCGTATTCTTCCAGTTCCCCTGCCTGATATACTTTCGCCGCTTGTATGCTAAGCTGTCGAATTGTCTTTAAAGCACTGGGCTTATTTAAAACTCGTTTCGCATGCTCGGCACCCAGCACCTTGCTGTTCGGCCACTCCTTTTTTAAATAGGGAATCGCGCCAATATGGTCATAATGTGAATGGCTGAGCAGAATATAATCCAGCGTCTTATTCTTCAATCTTTGTTTGACATTGCTGATAAGCTTGTCGGCACAATATGCCATGCCGCAATCGATTAACGCTGTTTTTTCTTCTCCTACCAGCAAAAATGCGTTGCCACCCTGTCCACCGGTCACATCAATAATCTTATCCATGACTACCACCTTCAACTACCTTCATCTACTGTCAGTTTTATTTTCGGGAAAACAATTAACCAATTACTGCCATTGCCAACTTGATCCACTTAAGAAAGACAAGCCGGCAGGCGAATAAAGCATTACCTGACGACTCATCTTATCACAGTACAAATTCAAATACTAGTACGACTTAAATATCCAGTGCCGCATGGTAGCCTTGGTACACGGCAGTCGTAATCGTAGACGCGCAGACACAATCGCCAATCTGTGCCACATACGGGGCGCAGTCCAGTAATTCTTCCACCACGTTGCGTCTCGCCCGCTGCCCCAGCGCGCAAATAACGGTTGCGCCTGGTACCAAATGCTCCGCACCGCTTTCATCCGCACAGACTACGCCTTCTTCCGTCACTCGTAACCCTTTGTAACCGGTATGAACTTGAATGTTGCTTTTCGCAATTTCATTCAGCAGAATCGGCCGGTGCCGGATATTGGCGTCCGGCGCCAGTTCCGTCCGCATTTCTACCAGGTGTACGGTCTTGCCTTCCTGTGCCAGATGAATTGCGGCTTCACAGCCTGCCAATCCGCCGCCCAAAACAACCACTTGTCCTTTGACTTTATCCTTCTCCAGATAGTAATTATTTACAACCACTACGTTATCGCCTTTTAACCCTGGGATCGGCGGAACAATCGGCTCCGAACCGACGGCAATGATCAGAGCATCCACGTTTTCTGTTTCCGCATACTCTTTGGTCACCGCTGTATTTAAACGGATCTCAACACCGGCATCTCTTGCCAGTTTCTCTAAAGTGACGCCGAGTTCATACATTTCGTATTTGAAGGGAATAGCCTGCTCTCCCTTCAAAATACCGCCTAGCTGATCCGACTTCTCGCACAGAATGACCTTGTGCCCGCGTTTCGCCGCCGTAATGGCCGCTTCCAGCCCGCCCGGTCCGCCGCCGGCCACCAATACCTTACGGGATTGCGCAGCAGGGATCACTTCTATTCCGTCCAATTCCCGGCCGATTAACGGGTTTACCGTGCAGCGCCGGGTGGAGGTAACCGCCCGCTCGGCCATGCAAGTAAAGCAGCGCAGGCATTTTACGATTTCTTCCTCCCGGTTGCCCATCACTTTGCGGGGAAGTTCGTGATCCGCCAGCAAGGCCCGGGCCATTTCCACAACATCCGCTTTCCCGCTGGCAATAATTTCTTCCATCATCGCCGGATCATTCAACCCGCCGATCGTTGCCACCGGCACACTTACATGTTTCTTAATCTCTGCCGCAAGATAGACATTGCAGCCATGAGGGACAAACATAGAGGGGTGTGTTACGCTAAATCCTCTTTGGTACGTTCCTGCCGAGATGTGCAGCAAATCTACTTTATCTTCTACCAATTGGGCAATCTTCACGCCTTCT
>JAGFXW010000098.1 GCA_017861495.1 Bacillota bacterium | reverse complement strand
CGTGCATAACGAAGCGCACTCCAAGCTGAGTCTGAACCATCGATAGGAACCAAAATATTTTTGAACATCGTTAACCCTCCTTTGTTTTATCAGTTCTTTTTAGACCTGTCAGTCCAGCATGAAGCGGTTAAGATATACACAAAAATAGGTTGCTTTCTTACAATTATAGCATTATTCTGAAAAAAAAACTTATTTTTAACCATTTTTATTTTCATCCCTGAACAATTATATTTTACTCCTACTATACGAAAAACAGATATGTTTGCAATTGCCTGAATATTCAACTAAAATAAGAATAGGATAATAAATTAGATAAGGAGAGTGGTTTGCGTGAATGAAATTTTTCGACCATTTGGTGAACTTCTCCCAGCCGTGGTCGGCACAATAGTTATCCTCGTTATTGGTTTTTTCCTCGCATCTTCCTTAAAAAGCCTGGCAAAATCTTTGATGGAAAAGGCTAAAGTCGATGAATACATCGGTAAACTCAGCAAACGTCCTGCCGAAAAACCTCCTCGCGTCACTGAATTTTTCGCAAGTCTCGTATATTATTTGGTACTTTTATTTGTTCTCATGGCTCTGCTGGAGTTTTTCCATTTAACAATGCTGGTTGATCCGATAAAACTGTTGTTAGGCAGCATCCTTGTTTATGGCTCCCGTTTTTTTGGAGCCATCGTGTTATTGCTCGTAGCTTGGCTGGTTGCCAAAGTATTACGTATGGCAACCCAAGGCTTGTTAACCTCTTTGCAAATCGATGAGAAATTTTCCCAGCGGCTCCCCAATATTTCACTGACGAAAAACCTAAGCGATATTGTATTCGGTTTGGTTTTCCTCTTTTTCCTCCCGGCAATTTTGGACGCCTTAGCTTTACAAGGACTGTTGGGTCCGGTCAACGTTTTGATCACCAAAATTTTAGCTTTTCTGCCCAACCTGGTCGGCGCGGGAATACTGGTTGTTATTGCTTGGCTGACTGCCGAAATACTCCGCAAAATAGTCGTCGCCGCCCTTGATACCTTCCAATTAAACAAATTCCTGGGCTGCGTCAAAGAAGAATGTTCGGCAAGTCAACTCGTCGGCAATATTGTTTACGGTTTGGTTTTCCTCTTCTTCCTCCCGGCAATTTTAGACGCCCTGGCGTTAGGCGGCTTACTTGCGCCGGTAAACGGTATGGTTAGCAAACTGCTGGCTTTTCTTCCTAATCTTGCAGCCGGGTTGTTAATTCTGCTGGTAGCTTGGCTGTTGGCAAGGTTTATCCGTTCCTTCAGTTTCAACTTGCTTCGTTCCTCGGGAATTGATGAAAAAGTATCAGCCTATATGAACCAAGTTTCACTGGCAAAAACAATCAGCGATGCTTTATACGCGTTAACCTTATTATTGTTCTTACCCGCAGTTTTGGATGCCCTGACTTTGCAAGGTCTCCTTGCTCCTATCAACGTAATGATTGAAAAAATTCTGGCTTTTATGCCAAATCTATTTGCAGCCGTGGTTATCCTCTTTGTCGCATATATTTGCGGACGGATCTTAACCCAATTCGTGTCCAGCGTTTTAGCAAGTATCGGTTTAGATGCATTTTTGGCAAGAGAAGGTTTGATTTCTGGCGAGAAAAAAGAACGGCAGCCTTCGCAAATCATTGGCTTGCTCGTATTCTTCTGGATCATGCTCCTTGCAATCATGCAAACAACCGAAGTTCTTGGCTTTGCCGTATTGACCGATCTATCGGCAAAATTCACAGTTTTTGCGGCGCAAATTTTATTGGGGCTACTGGTTTTCGCAATTGGCCTCTACTTGGCAAACTGGGCGCATCGTACCATCATGGCTAGTCAAACGGGTAATGCATCCTTGCTGGCTATTACCGCCCGAATTGCAATCCTCATCTTGTCAGCCGCAATGGCTTTGCGGGAAATGGGAATTGCAAATGACATTATCAATCTTGCCTTCGGGCTTCTGCTGGGAGCTATTGCCGTCGCTGCCGCTCTGGCCTTTGGCTTGGGCGGACGGGAAGTGGCACAACACCACCTCTCAAAATGGTCAGAGTGCTTCCACAAAGACAAAAAAGAAGACTAGAACGGGTCAAATTTAAAGGGGTTATGCCGAAACATAATTCGGTATAACCCCTTTTACGCTGTACCATCCATATAAGTTAAGAATAAATTCCCCAATCCCTGGGAATTACCCAATCAGTTTTTTCAGTGACATATTCAGCCGGATCAAAATGTTCATCAATTAGTTTGATGCCAACCACACGGACAGAGTCGACAGATAAATAAGGATTCCCATCGCTGCATTCCAAATCATAAAAATGGTATTTATTCAAACCATCTTGATATGATTGTCTTGGACCGTCATAATCAAGAGGAATACATTTCCTTAACATCATTCCTTTTTCCGGTGAATTAACGACAACCCGAACTAAGAATTTTTCCTGGATCGCTTTTATGAAATCCTGATACAATACAGCCACTTCCTTTTCAAATTTTGTATACTAATTTCGGCAAAAAAAACCAATTTCCTGCCAATAATAAGTTGCCTTATGAACTCATTTCAAATGTTCTTAGAGGTTATAACTTCTCGTTTACCGATCGGATCTTACCCTCCATCGTCATTTCTTTATCCCGGCGATCATCAATCTTAATACTTGTTGACACCCGTACAGCCCCGGCATGAAACGGCACTTCATGCATTTTACGAACAACCGCTAAAATACGGTCCAAGTCCCCTTCTATGATCGTTGACATTGGCGTTAACTGATATTTTATTCCTTCTTCTTGCGTTAACACCTTATGGCACTCCGCCACATAACGACTCACACTTGGAGACCCTGTTCCCAAAGGCGCAATGGTAACTTCAATAATAGCCATATTATCCCCCTCCGCGTTACTTCTATATTATCTAAAATTAATTGTTCGATATCTTGTATCGTTGTCCTACCCTCTTTTTATTTGATCCACAACAGCCTTATGTTCTTCCAGCCATTTTGCATACTCTTCATCCTGAATGTAAATCCGTCCCTCAATTTTTAAAATCGGCAATTTATATCTTTTGATCCATGATCTAACAACGGTATCAGAAACACCAGTAAATTCGGCTAATTGCTTTATTGTTCTAAGCATATTAACAGCCTCCTGCTGTTTTTAACTTAATTATACAGCAATACCTGGAGATTTGAGAACAAAGTTTTGAATATTAGCAGCTTTGCACTTTTAATAATAATGTTTATCTGATCGAGTGTTAGCTGCAGGAAAAAGATATTTTATGTGTAATTTTTTATATAAAATTCAATTTATCGTCCAAATGATGAGGAGTGACAAAAATGAATCCTTTTACGCACTTTTTTGAAGATGTTTTAGGACAAACTACGGATTTCTTTTTTTTGCTATTGTCAGCCGGGATCGTTCTCCTTATTATTAACAAATTGTTTGGGTTAAAATGGCTTTTATATTTAGCCATTATTTTAGAACTTATCGCGTTCTATCATTATTTCATTCGATAAAACATTAAAGAATAGTTACTTCACCCGCATATGCGGGTGTTTTTTGTTTATTATTGCTGTACTCCAATTTTTTTTACGATATTCATCGAGTTATCCAATCTTTTTTTGAAACTTTATGATACTAATCGTCAATACTACGATAATAAATACTAACAATGCGGCAACTTGCGGCCATAAGATGCTGAATCCCACGCCCTTTAAAATAATGCCTCGCAAAATCTGCAACTGGAACGTAATAGGCAGCAAATTGCCTAACAAGTTAAAAAACAAGGGCATTGCTTCCCGTGGAAACATAAATCCCGAAAGCAATGTACTGGGTAAAAAAACAAAAACAGACAATTGCATGGCCTGCATTTGTGTTTTCGTCACAGTGGACACCAAAATTCCAACCGATAATTGCGCGATAATAAAGAACGAAGTCAGCCCATACAAAAGCCCCAAACTGCCACGGATTGGCAAATCAAATATTAAAATGCCGACAAACAAGGCGACTGTCATTTGAACGTAACCGATAATACTATAAGGAATAATCTTGCCTAACATTAATTCCCATTTTTTCATAGGTGTCACAATTAATTGCTCAAGTGTCCCCCGTTCCCTTTCCCGCACAATTGCCATCGCAGTAATTGTTACCAACGTCATTGTAAGCAGCATTCCCATTATGCCGGGAACCATATAGTATGCAGAGATAAAATCTTGGTTATACCATGAACGAATGCGGATATCGTAAGGCGGTTCAACCGTATGACCGGAATATCCGGCTAATCGTAACATAACAATTTGCTGTGATTTTATTTGTCCTACTAACTGTGCCGCTCCAATCGCCGAGGAAGCCGCCATAGAATCGGACGCATCAACAATAACTTGTACGGATGCCGTGCGGCCATGCCGCAAATTTTCTGCAAAATCTGGCGGTATAATAACCCCTACCTTTGCTTTTCCAGCATCAATCGCTTTGTTTACTTCGTTAAAATTTTTTGCGATGTACTTTATCTCAAAATACTCGCTGGCCGTCAGGGAGTTCAATAAATCGCGGCTTTCTTCCTGCAACGATTGATCAAAAACAATTGTGGACAAATGCTTTACTTCCGTATTGATTGCAAAGCCGTATAAGATCAATTGAATAATAGGCATAATCATCATCATTGACGCGGTCAGCCGATCTCTGCTTACTTGCAGAAATTCTTTAATCAATAATGCCTTCAAACGTCTCATAACAGCAACTCCTTTCGCTGCAATTTGACTAGATAGACAAACACGTCCTCCAAGGATGGCATAATGATTTGGAAGTTATAAGAAGAGAACTCCGGTACTTTTCTTTTATCCACCAACACATGTACACTATTGCCAGCCGCGTATACGTCGATATAAGGCGTTTGAGAACCGAGTAATTGTTCCATTAATTCCATCGGTCGGTTTGTCGGAATTTTTAGTAAACTGCCGGGAAGGCTTGCTTTTAGAATACTCGGGGTATCACTGGCAATCAGCCGCCCTTCAAAAATAAAGCCAATTTCATCACAGTGCTCCGCCTCATCCATAAAATGAGTCGTGACCATTATGGTTACCCCTTGCAAGGCCATGTCATAAATAATGTCCCAAAATAGTCGGCGGGATTTAGGGTCAACGCCGCCAGTCGGTTCATCGAGAAACAAAATCGGCGGTTTATGTAAAATCGCACAACCTAAAGCTAGTCGTTGCTTCCAGCCGCCGGAAAGATATCTTGCAAATTCCTCCTTACACCGCCCGAGTCCGGCCATTTGCAAAACTTCTTCTATCCTGTTTTTCATTTCTTTATTCGATAAACTGTACATTCCCGCATAAAATTTAAGATTTTCCATTACAGTTAAATCATCGTACAAACTAAATTTTTGCGACATATAACCAATTTTATGTTTTATCGCTTCACTGTCCCGAACAATATCCAAACCTAGTACGCTGCCGCTGCCCTCCGTTGGTTCCAATAAACCACAAATCATTCTGATTGTTGTCGATTTTCCCGAACCATTTGGCCCTAAAAATCCATAAATCATCCCTGGCTTCACATGTAGTGATACGTTATCGACAGCAATAAAATCACCAAATTTACGGGTCAAGTTCCGCAACTCTACAGCATACATTTCATTTCACCTCACCGGCCATGGCAACAAACACATCTTCCAGGGACGGAGCAACCTCCGTCAATGAAACAATCGGTATTCCCGCAGACAGCAAACAATCATTTACCAGTTTACTACTTTGACTGATATTTTTAACAATCAAATGATATTTATCGCCAAATGCATTGATATCAATTAATCCGCATTGGGTCAGATATTTTTTGACCCCACGGGTAGTAACAGCCATCTCTAGAACTTTGTACGGATAATTTTCTTTGAGTCTGTCGGGTGCATCACAAGCGACAATTCTTCCGTGGTGCAGAAAAGCAATCCGATTGCATAATTCTGCTTCATCCATATACGAAGTGGATACAAAAACGGTAGTTCCTGCTCGATTAATTTGGAATAAAATCTGCCAAAATTCCCGACGCGATACCGGGTCAACCCCTGCAGTAGGTTCATCCAGAAAAAATATTTTGGGCTGATGCATCAATCCGGCTGCAAGCGCTAATTTTTGTTTCATGCCTCCAGACAGTTGTTCCGTCAACCGGTCTTTGAACGGCAGCAAGTCAGTAAAACCGAGCGTTTCGGTTGCACGTTGCATAATGCTTTGTTCATTCTGGCCATATAAAGACCCCATTAGACGGATATTTTCCATCACTGTTAAGTCGCCATACAAACTAAATTTTTGTGGCACATAGCCAATCGACTCTTTTATACTCTCTAAATCGCTGGCGCCTAACACGGTTACCTGTCCGGATGACGGTGTCAAAAGGCCTGCCAAAATACGAATCATTGATGTCTTCCCTGCACTATCAGGACCTACCAACCCAAAAATTTCTCCTTGCTCTATGGATAACGATATGTCATCTAAGGCTTTGCGACGTCCATAGAATTTCGTCAAATTACTGATCTGGATCATCGAAAAACCACATCCGCTGGCATGCCCGGTTTTAAAATGCCTTCGCTGTTTTCCAACTTAACTTTCACATAATAAACCAGATTTGCCCGTTCTGTTTTTGTGATGCTTTGGCGGGGGGTAAACTCTGCATTCTGGCTTATCTCTTTAATTTTGCCGGAAAACACCCGTTCCGGGTAAGCATCAACTTTTACGTCAACCGATTGTTCTACCCTGATAAGCCCCAACTGGTTTGATGAAACATATACTTTCACCCAGCAATCATTTGTATCACCAACCGTAGTAATTGCCGACCCGGGACTGACATATTCACCCTGTTCATAGTTTTTCGTCAGTACGATTCCTGCCAACGGACTATATACGATGGTATCCGCTAAATTTGCTTTTGTAACCGCCACCGCTGCATCCGTGCGTTCCACTTCTCTCCGTTGCGCAATAATTAAATCCTCACGGTACCCGGATAAAAGCAAATCATATTGGGACTTGGCTGCTGACAGCGCATTGTATGCCACCTCATTGGCCGAGCGGGCGAGATCCATTTGTTGGGCAGCGATTGCCCCATTTTGGTACAGTGTCTGGTAGCGGACAAAATCAACATCTGCTTTTTCGTACACCGACTTTGCCGCCGCCAAATTTGCCGCCGCCTGGTCGATTTCCTGCTGCCGTGGACCTTTTTCCAGATCATCCAGTATTGACTTTGCTTTTGCAGCAGCAGCTTCATCCACAACTAACTGTTCCCTCATGTCCAATCGCTCAATACGCGCAATAATTTGTCCTTTTTGTACTCGATCGCCTGCTTCAATAGTAAGTTCAGCCAAATATCCATTAATTCTCGGCATGACATCGGCATGCCGTATTTCTATCGTTCCAGTAGCAGTGATGGCCTCTTCCTGGTTAAAAAACAGTTTATAACTGACAGCGGCAACCAGCACAACTAAAACCAAAACAACGATCACTATATTTCGATTCATAGTTTCTCCGCCTCCCCGCAATTTCCAATTCCACTTTGGAAACATCCCGGTCATACTCATTCACCGCTGTATTGGAATATTTTTTAATACTATCCCAGAGGAACGATTTCAGAAAAAACAACAAAACTTGCAGTATAAATATCAGTTGAATTGAAAAGTATCTCGGATTTGCTTTCCTGTTCAAATCAACGGAATTTTCCGATTATTAAAACTATATTTCTTTCTATCTATACTATAAAACATTTTTTCTCTTGTAACCATTCTCTTCGTCGAAAAACATCAAAAAATAAAATAAATTACGCATATACTGCATGAATATTAGGAAAAAAATTATACTATCTGGTGTACTAAAAAAACCGCCCCGGAGGGCGGTTTGACTAATTCTAATTTTCTAAGAACAACAAAACTACGTCGCGGGCAATTTGTGCAACAAGCTGGTCGTGATAGTCATTTTCCTGGTGGCAACGTTCCCGCCACTCTTCTTCTGCCTCCCAGTCGCGCCGCTGTAATTCCCTCTCATGTCGTTCGTTTTCCAATCTTTCACGATATATCCGCTCATTTTCCTGTCGTTCGTGCCGCTGTTGTTCACGCATTTTTTGTTCGTGTCTTTGATCGTCTTTTTTGTGCTGCCATTGATCGTGCCTTTGTTCTTGCTTTTGATCCTGCCATTGGTCATTTCTCGGGGAAGCTTCAAGCGAAGCGGTACCTATACCAAACTGCAGAGCACTTACTAACATCGAATAAGCAATTACTTTTTTC
>JAGFXW010000097.1 GCA_017861495.1 Bacillota bacterium | reverse complement strand
CCTGAAGGAAGCCAAGGCAGCCGGTAAGATCGGCCATATTGGGATTACCGGCCACTCCATCAGCTTGTTGGTGGAAGGAATTCGTACGGGTGAGTTCAGTACGGTGCAAGTACCGTTTAACTGTATTGAAACCCAGGCCTTGGAGGAATTATTTCCGCTGGCGAAAGAGATGAATATCGGCCGGATTGTCATGAAGCCGCTGGGCGGCGGCCAGATCCAGAATATTGACCTGGCGCTCCGCTATATTTTGGAACATGATATCTCAACGGCGATTCCCGGAATGGATCAAGTGGAACAAATCGAACAAAACCTGGCGGCTGCCAAACAATTCCGTCCTCTAACTGACCAGGAACGGGAAATTTTAATGCAGGAAGCAAAAGCAATCGGACCGAATTTTTGCCGTCGCTGCGGGTATTGCATGCCTTGCGCAGTAGGAATCGATATTCCGCAAACGTTCATTTTTCATTTGCAGTATACCCGTTATGGAATGAAGGACGCAATTCCCAGGCGGTATGCCGAATTTCCAGTAAAAGCGTCTGCCTGTATTGAATGTGGAGTCTGTGAAGAGCGGTGCCCATACAATTTGCCAATTCGGGAGCGGATGAAAGTGATTGCCCGCGATTTAGGCTAACGGGAGTTTTGCCTGCGGATAACACGAAAAATAGAGGAGGGGCCAGCATGAAAGTTGTTGCTTTTAATGGCAGTCCGCGACGCGCTGGAAACACTGCGGAGATCATTAACATTGTGTTTGAAGAATTAGCGAAACACAATATTGAAACAGAACTTGTGCAAGTGGGCGGAATTGCGCTTCGAGGCTGCACGTCCTGTTATGGTTGTTACAAAACTAAAAACAAGCGCTGCGTCATAACCGATGATCCCGTGAATGAGTGGATTGAAAAAATGGTATCCGCGGATGGCATTATTTTTGGTTCGCCGGTGTATTTTTATGACATGACAAGCGAAATGAAGGCGTTTATCGACCGGGCCGGTTTTGTTGGCCGGGCGAATGGGCGCATGTATTCGCAAAAGGCGGGAGCGGCCGTTGCCGTTTTACGCCGAACCGGCGCGGCGCATACCTTGGATTCGATGAACCATTTCTTTTCCATTATGCAGATGTATATTGTTGGTGGAACGAATCATGTGTTAGCCGATAAAATTGGCGACGTGATAAAGGATGATGAGGGTGTCCGCAGTATGAAGGCATTAGGCCAAAACATGGCATTTTTGCTAAAAATGAAGGATGCTTATTTTTCACGCCATCATCCGGAATAAGAAACGGAAAAACCGCCTGCAGAAGAGTCTTGTAACTCCTGCAGGCGGTTTTTTCTATTAATTATTCATTGCAAAAATGTTTTCTGTATTGGCGTGGAACCCGTTTGCCAACCATGCAGACAAGTTCATAGGAAATCGTGCCGATTTGTTCCGCCACTTCGTCTGCCGGCACTTCCGGCCCGCCAAACAGGATTACTTCATCTCCCGGCATTGCTTCAGGAACTTGGGAAACGTCGATCATGCACTGGTCCATACAAATCCTGCCTACCAGCGGGACCTTCCGTCCGTGCAGCCACACCTGGGCCTTATTCGACAAAGAACGCGGCCAGCCGTCTGCGTAACCGACCGGCAGCGTAGCGATGCGCCGGGGTTGATCGGTCGTATAGGTACAACCATAGCTGACCGGTGTGCCGGCTGGAACTTCTTTTAAGTACGCCACACAGGTTTTAAAGTGCATCGTCGCTTTCAGGTGGATCTTTTTGCTTACCTCAGGAGAAGGCCATAAACCGTAAAGGATTATGCCGGCTCGTACCATATCGAGATGGGTTTCCGGCATATCAATAATGGCGGCACTATTGGCAATATGCCGGATTGCGATTTTAATCCCATGCAGTTCGATTTGCTGCAATGCGATTTGAAAATTTTCAAACTGATAGCGGGCATACGTTTTGTCAGTGCTGTCGGCAGTTGCGAAATGGGAAAATGCGCCTTCAATCTCCAATCCTGGTAAGTTGGCGATTGCGGCTGCAAATGCGCCGGCTTCTTTGTAATCAACGCCAATCCGGCTCATACCGGTATCTATTTTCAAATGAATTTTCGCAGTAGTTCCGGCAGCAACAGCGGCCCGCGAAAGCGCTTCCGCCATCTCGAGTGAGAAGACCGCCTGCGTAATGCCGAAAGATACAAGGAGTGAAGCCTGAACCGACGGCGTATGACCCAAAATAAGAATTGGCGCTGTAATCCCTGCTTCCCGCAATTCAATCGCTTCATTTACGATTGCAACCGCCAGCATATCGGCGCCGGCGGCTAATACCGCTTTGGCTGCCGGGACTGCGCCGTGTCCGTAAGCATCTGCTTTCACTACCGCGCAGAACTTCGTTTTCTTGCTCAATAATCCTTTTATTTCTTTTACATTGTCGGCCAGGGCATCAAGATGAATTTCGGCCCTGGTTTGTCGCTCGTACACAAGCGGGCCTCCTTATTTAGCTGAGAAGTAATCAGGCGTGATATACTACTCTGGTATTTTGACAACGGATTCAACCTGAAACATACAGGCCCCGTATTCGTTAAGTTGACGTTTTAATTGGTCTTCGTTCATTTTTCCGGGAACCATATGCAAGGTTAGGACGGCTCCGACGCCTCGTCGGTCTTCCGTTGTAGAAACGGGCTGGATTTGCGCGATTGGCAGGTCGGAATGTTGAATGCTGCTGATCACTTCATCAACCGTTCGCTCGGTATCACCAATCTTGACTTCAAACAGATCGTTTTTTTGCATGGCGGTACCCCTCCTATTCATTTCGTTGTCTTAAAGATACTTCGGCAGGCGAGTGTGATTTCCTGCGCTCAGCAGGAAGAACTCTGTTAAGTATTGAGGGTGTCATTACCCTTATTGATTTGCCTTATAAACAGTATCCCTCTTTTGCTTAATAAATGCAACCACTGGCGTAAGTGCGGTGCAGGCCAGGTTGTTAAAATTCATGCAGGAGTTCGATGGCCTCGGCGTCGCTAGTCTGAGGAAATTCCCGGTAGTGCATTCCGACGGCCATAAAATCGGCCGGCTGCTGGGGACAAACAACCGTATCCACTGATTTTGCCAGCTCGGCGATTGTTTCCGGCGGGGCGACCGGCACGGCGACAATGATTTTTTCCGGCTGTAATGTTTTTAGCCAAGCGACCGCCGCTTTCATTGTATAGCCGGTTGCGATGCCGTCATCGACGACAATCACGGTCTTTCCTTTTACGTCCGGCGGCATCTCGGAACCGGTGTACAGCTTCATTCGACGGCGCAATTCCGCATATTGGGTCGCAATTGTACGTTCCAGGTAGTCCTTCCCTATATGATGGGTTTGAATGGTCAGCGTATCGAGAACTGCACTTCCGTCGGGCATTACGGCGCCGATTGCCAATTCGTCATTTAAAGGATGTCCCACTTTTCTGGTTACCAGCACTCCTAATTTGGTCTTGAAAAAACGGGCAATGGGAGCTGCAACAACAACACCCCCGCGAGGAATACCAAGAACGCAAACTGATTTAAACTGGTATTCGGCAAGTCGCTGGGCCAGCAATTCGCCGGCTTCCCACCTGTTTTGGTACATTTGCAACACTCCTCCCAGCCAATAGATTTATGTGTCTGTGGTATTGCAATGGTCTCCTAATAAAAGAGTATCATGAAATGGCGGAATAGAAAAGAGAAGGAATTGTTTCAAAGAGCGCACAGGTGCAATACAGGATTTTTTGCATTAAAGCGAGAAAATTATTATGGAATTAGAATATTCAATTTTCAAGCGTGAACTAAAACACAAAAATGAAAAAGGATGGTGTAAATTATGTTTTACCTTCTCTTTGCCGTTGTGTTTTCTGCGATCATTGCAATCTTTGCTGTGCAAAATGCCGCGCTCGTGACGGTCAGTTTTTTGACTTGGAAAACAGAAAGCTCGTTGGCAGTGGTTGTGGTAGGGGCTGCTGGGATAGGCATTTTGATTGCTCTGTCGATTGAGATGATGATTCAGGTTCGATTGCGGCTGCGGTTACGGCAAAGCGGAAACCGGATAAAAGAGCTGGAAGCCCAGTTGGAAAAATGCAATGTACAGGTTATGCAGGCATCCGCCAAGCTGGCAAAAGATTCGCCTGCGCCGTTGGCTCCCCCGCTGCCGCCGTTGGAAAGAGCGGCGAATAGTACGGAAAATAAAGAAGGGAAGCCAGGAAGCAATTAAGGAAAGAAGGATGAGAATGGTTGATCTTTTCGCAGCAATGGAAAAAGTAAAGGAACTGGTTTTGGAAGTCGGGCAGATGCAAAAGGATAATCTGGGAAAAAAAGATCTGGCAGTGGACACGAAATCGAACTCGCTTGATTTGGTAACAGAAATTGACAAGAAATCGGAACAAATGATCCGCGAGTTTATCAAAAAAAATTATCCGTCCCATTCCATTCTTGCGGAAGAATCCGGCTTAGAGGCCAATAAGACAGATTACTTGTGGGTTGTCGATCCGTTAGACGGTACGACAAATTTTTCCCAAGGACTGCCGATTTTTGCTGTGTCTGTTGCTTTACAGTATAAAAAAGAAACCGTATTGGGAGTTGTGTATGCGCCGGTTGTGGATCAATTGTTTACGGCGATCAAGGGGCAGGGCGCTTTTTTGAACGGCAGGCGTCTTGCAGTATCGCCGAAGACAATTTTAACGGAAAGCGTTGTTGCAACCGGTTTTCCGTATGACGTCAGGGAGAACCCGGTGAATAATCTTGCTTATTTCAGCGATTTGTTGCTTGTAACCCGGGCGATACGGAGAATGGGAGCGGCTGCGTACGATTTAGCCTGCGTAGCGGCTGGTTTTTTGGATGGATTTTGGGAATTGAAGCTTTCGTTATGGGATGTTGCTGCGGCGACGCTATTGATAGAAGAGGCCGGCGGCATGATTATCTATTTTCGCCAGGACCGGGGAATTTCATTGATTGCCGGTAATGAACCAATTTGTGAGGCAATTCACTACCACATAAAAAAAGTAGATGCCGCAAATGGTGAGAAAAATTATAATTAATTATAATTTTTTGAAGAAATATTAGTATAATTGCGGCAAATAATGAAATAATGTAGTATAATATACTCAATGCGGCATAAATAGTATAGCATAATTAACAATAAAGACGTTTATTTCTTACGTTTGTTTTAGAAGTCGCCGCAGGAAAAACAAGCTGATGCGGGAGGGATTGCGATTATTCAAGAAATGACCCATGAGCATCCGATTATCTTCATTTTATCGGATTCTGTCGGTGAGACAGGGGAAACCTTAGCAAAAGCAGCTGCGAGTCAATTTAATTTCGCACATTTAGAAATCCGCCGGGCTCCTTTTTTGAATTCGTTGCAACAGGTTGAAGACGCTCTTACGGAAGCGAGGCAGGCCAGGGCGCTTGTTTTGTACACGTTGGTTTCTCCCCTTCTGAAAGCCGCTCTGGAGGCAAAGGCCCGTTTGCTGGGGTTGACTGCCATTGATGTGATGGGACCAATTATCGGAGCATTGGAAAATTCCTATCATGTGTCGCCGAAAAACCAACCAGGCTTGATCCGGCAAATTGACGACGCTTATTTTAAGAAAGTGGAAGCTATCGAGTTTGCGGTAAAATTTGATGATGGGAAAGAGCCGCGGGGAATTCTGAAGGCCGAGATTGTGATTGTTGGTGTGTCCCGCACCTCGAAAACACCGTTATGTATTTATTTGGCGCATAAAGGCTATAAGGCGGCGAATGTCCCTTTGGTTCCGGAAGTGGAAGCTCCGAATGAATTATTTTCTGTTCCGCCATCCCGGATTATCGGGTTGACGATTAAGCCGTCCCGATTATTGGAAATACGGAGTGAACGCCTGGAAGCCATGGGCTTGTCCAGAGATGTTGATTATGCAAATTATACCCGTATTTTGGATGAACTTGAGTATGCCGATAAGGTAATGCGCAGGCTGGGCTGCCCGGTAATTGATGTAACAAGCAAGGGCACGGAAGAGACTGCTGCCAAGGTCTTGGAATTTTATAGTAGAGGGGTAGAATAATATGGAAAAATATGTTTATCAGTTTCATGAAGGTTGTGCCGCAATGCGCTCGTTATTGGGCGGAAAAGGCGCAAACTTAGCGGAAATGACAAAGATTGGCCTGCCTGTTCCGCCCGGCTTAACGATCACAACCGATGCTTGCCGTGAATACTATCGGGCTGGCGAACAATTGTCCGACAGTGTGAAAAAGGAAATTTTGGAGCATTTGGCGGAATTGGAAGCAACCACAGGGAAAAAACTAGGCGATGTTGCCAATCCACTGCTGGTTTCGGTTCGCTCCGGCGCTGTCTTTTCCATGCCGGGAATGATGGATACTGTATTAAACCTCGGCCTGAATGAAAAAACGGTATTGAGCTTGGCAGAGAATACGCAAAACCTTTCTTTTGCTTACGATGCCTATCGCCGGTTTATTCAAATGTTTTCTGATGTAGTCCTTAATATTCCTAAACATGAATTTGAACATATCCTTGCCAAACAAAAAGAAAAGCAAGGGGTACGATATGACCAGGAATTAACGGCCGAATCCCTGCGGACCTTGATTGATAATTATAAAATTTTTGTAGAAAAGCAATTTGGCAAACCTTTCCCGGAAGAACCGCGCGAACAATTATTTATGTCGATTGAAGCGGTGTTCCGTTCTTGGAATAATGACCGGGCGAAAATCTATCGGAACTTGAATAAAATTGACCACAATTTAGGGACGGCCGTCAATGTGCAGTCTATGGTCTTCGGCAATATGGGCAATGATTGCGGTACCGGCGTAGCCTTTACCAGAAATCCGTCCACCGGTGAAAATGTTCTGTATGGTGAATATCTCATCAATGCCCAAGGGGAAGATGTAGTAGCCGGTATCCGCACCCCGCAGCCGATCTCTACATTAAAAACAGAGATGCCGGATATTTATAAGCAACTGGCCGATACAGCCTTGAATTTGGAAAAACATTATAAGAATATGCAGGACATCGAGTTTACCATTGAAAAAGGCAAGTTATATATGCTGCAAACCCGCAACGGCAAACGAACTGCGGCCGCAGCTGTTAAAGTTGCGCATGACATGGTTGTCGAAGGGCTTGTCAATAAAGAAAGTGCGATTTTAATGGTGGAACCGGCACAACTGGATCAATTACTGCATCGGCAAATTGATTCTTCGGTTCAGTTGGATGTCATTGCGAAAGGTTTGCCCGCTTCACCGGGAGCGGCATCCGGCGCTGTTGTATTTGATTCTGATGAGGCAGAACATTTAGGCAAAGCAGGCCAAAAGGTGTTGTTAGTCCGTACGGAAACAACGCCGGATGATATCCATGGCATTGTTGCGGCCCAGGGAATTCTTACCAGCCGGGGTGGTATGACCAGCCATGCTGCCGTAGTAGCCCGCGGCATGGGAAAACCATGCGTATGCGGATGCGAAGCAATTAAGCTGGATTACAATAACAAGCAATTTACCGTTGGCGGCCTTGTGATCAAGGGAGGCGATATAATTTCGATTGATGGATCCACCGGCCGGGTAATCAAAGGCGATATTGCGTTGAAAGATCCGGAACTTTCCGTGGAATATACTACCTTGTTGGGATGGGCTGATCAAATCAAACGCATGGCCGTACGGGCCAATGCCGATACGCCGGAAGATGCGCAAAAAGCCCGCGAATTCGGGGCGCAGGGGATTGGTCTGACGCGTACGGAGCATATGTTTATGGCCCAGGATCGGCTGCCTTACGTACAACAAATGATATTGGCGGAAACGCTTGAGCAGCGCCAGGCAGCGCTGTCGCACTTGCTGCCGATGCAGGAAGGCGATTTCTACGGTATTTTAAAGGCGATGGAAGGATATCCGGTTTGTATCCGGTTGCTTGATCCGCCTTTGCATGAATTCTTGCCCAGCTTGGAAGATTTGCTGATCGAAACAACGGAATTGCGTGTCCGCGGCAATGACCCGCATCTGTTGGCGGAGAAGGAAGCCCTGCTGAAAAAAGTCCGTCAGTTGCATGAATTCAACCCGATGCTGGGACATCGCGGCTGCCGTTTGGGGATCACGTATCCGGAAGTGTACGAGATGCAGATCCGTGCGATCCTGAACGCGGCTGCACGGCTGACCAAAGAACGATTCACCGTAATACCGGAGATTGAAATTCCGCTGACGATTGGAAAAGAAGAAATGGCCTTTTTCAAGGGCAAGATTATCACCATTGCCCAAGAAGTCATGGATGCC
>JAGFXW010000096.1 GCA_017861495.1 Bacillota bacterium | reverse complement strand
AACACTCGAAACCCTAAAGGGAAACTTCGGCTTCGCGAAATCAAAGATTTCGAGCCTCAGTCTTAAGTTCGCTCTAAGGGTTCAGAGGGGGCAATAACCCCCTCCAAACCTAAGGCTCACTTATATACATTGATGAAAGGATGGAAGATAATTATGCTGCATCAAAAATGTTTTCAATTGCCGCACTCGTTATTGTCAATGGAGGATGTTTATCGGGCCGAAAAGAGGTTGAAAAATGTATTGCGCAGGACTTCGTTAATCGAAAGCCCGGTTTTTAGCTGTGAATCGGGCAACCATGTTTACATCAAACCGGAAAATTTACAGGTGACAGGGGCATTTAAAATCCGCGGGGCGTATTATAAAATTAGTAAACTAAGTCCGCGGGAGAAAAAAAGAGGGGTGATTGCCGCTTCGGCCGGCAATCATGCGCAAGGGATCGGTTATGCAGCGCAGTTGTTGGGCGCCAAGGCCATGCTGGTTATGCCGGCGACTACGCCGGTGATTAAAGTGGAAGCTACCAGGAACTATGGCGCTGAAGTAGTTTTGTACGGCAATAACTTTGATGAAGCGTATCAGCGGGCCCGCGAGCTGGAAAAAGAGCATGGTTATATATTCATCCACCCCTTCGATGACGTAGATGTCATTGCCGGTCAAGGGACGCTGGCGTTGGAGATTATCAATGAGTTGCATCAGGTGGATGAAATTGTCGTCCCGGTCGGTGGCGGCGGCTTGATCAGCGGTGTGGCGTTTGCCGCTAAAATGATAAATCCCAAGATCCGGGTTATCGGCGTGGAACCCGAGGGAGCGGACTGCATGCGACAATCGCTGGGGCAAGGCCAAGTCAGTACGCTGGCGAATGTCGATACCATGGCCGATGGCACCGCGGTGAAACGGCCGGGGGATGTTACGTTTGAACTGGTAAAACAGTTTGTGGATGAAGTCATCACGGTGTCTGATTTTGATGTCATAGAAGCCATCCTGTTATTGATGGAAAAACACAAACTGGTAGCGGAAGGGGCAGGCGCATTGTCGCTTGCCGGATTAAAAAAACTGCCGGCGAAAAATAAAAATGTTGCTTGTCTGTTGAGCGGTGGGAATATTGACATCTCCACGATATCCGCTATCATCAACAGGGCGCTGGTATCCCGCGGCCGGTTGTTCTGTTTTACTGTGAATTTGCCGGATATTCCGGGACAGTTGGTGACGGTTTCTACCATTTTGGCCGATTTGCATGCCAATGTGATTAAACTGGATCACAATCAGTCCAAGGTGGTTGACCGCTTCAAACAAGTGCAGTTGGAAGTAACGGTAGAAACAAATGGCCATAATCATGTGCAGGAAATTGAACAGGCTTTTCGGACACGGGGGATCGTGATCCATAAAGTGTATTGATCAGAGTATCCAACCGTTCGATACCATCCGCAGGCTGTGTTGGTCTGCGGATGGTATTATTTTTTGCGGTTTTTTCCCGGATGCCATATTTTTGTCACATTTCGTTGTTACAATAAAGAATAGTTGGATTGCTGACGAAAAAATAGGCCCTGTTTTGCTTGGCGCAGTCGGATACATAAAGCTGGTTCAATGCAGCCTACAGCAAAACATGCTCTCTTTTGGCAAAAGGCCAGAGAAGCGAAACGGGCAAATTAGTGAAAAGGGGAATCGGTCCATGAATGTGCAACTGTTTCGACGAAAAGACAAGAGGAGAACGTTTTTCATCACGGGGTTAGTGGTTTTGTTGATTATCGGAGGATTTGTTGGTTTTCAATCGAGGAAACAGTCGGCAGCAAACCCTGCGGCGAATAAATTGCAAACTACCGTCGATGTAATGACGGTTGCCCGGACGGGACTCCTGAAACGGATATCGCTGACCGGACAAACGGTCCCGGAATCACAGGTAGATATTGCAGCGAAATACCAGGGGAAAATAGTGGCAGTTTACGCGCAACTGGGACAGCAGGTGAATAGCGGGCAAGTGCTGGTTGTACAGGATACGGGCGATGCTGATATCGCGATCAAGCAAAGTCAGGCTGCCTATAAGCAGTCCTCCGCCGATGCAGTGACAACGGAATCTACCTTTATGGCAAATTACGATAAAGCGAACGCAGATTATCAGAAGGCGCGCGGCGATTATGACCGGAATAAAGCTTTATACCGGATTGGCGGTGTGTCCAGGGAAGCCTTGGATGCGAGTCAACAATCACTGGCCGATGCCAAAGCGGGTTTTGATGCCTTGGCGAACCAAATGAATTCCGATGCTGTTTCGGCTTCGATTGAATCGGCGCAGGCCGTGGCGCAAAAAGCGCAATATACAATCAATGCCAATGAAAAACAGCGGGATGATTTGATACTGCGGGCGCCTCGTTCCGGTATTATTGGATACCGGCAAGTGGAAGTCGGTGCATTGGTTCAGGCTGGGACAAAACTTTTGAGCATTGTAGACAACAGCAATATTTATGTGGATTGCCAAGTATCAGAGCAGGATTTAAGCGCGCTGAAGATTGGCATGGATGTAGATGTGCAAATTGAATCGTTAGGCCGGTCGTTCGCCGGAAAAATCATTTACATTAGCCCCAGTGTCGATCCCTCAACCCTGGCGTTTTCGCTCCGGATTGGTTTGAATAATTCGGATGAAACTGTGCGAAGCGGGATGTTTACGAAAACGGTCATTAACTCGGTTTTGCGGCCTGACGCAATCGCGGTGCCGAAGGATGCCGTATTAGACAAAAACGGCAAAAGTTATGTGTATATCATAAATTTACAAAATGCAGCGGAAGAACGAATTGTGCAAGTGGGAGCAAGAAGTGACCAGAACGTCGAGATTTTAGGCGGCCTCAAGGAAGGCGAACAGATTGCGGTCAGTAACCTGGCGCGCCTGCGCAACGGTTTGGGCGTAATTCCCAGAGCTATTGCGGCGGATAGGAGTGACGGTCAGTGAATATTACACGTTTTTCGATACATAAACCTGTTGGGATCAGTATGATCGTCCTGTTTTTCGTTGTTTTGGGTTTGTTTAGTTTTTACCGGATCGGCGTGGAATTATTGCCGGCGATTAATACGCCGTACGTAACCGTTACCGTCAATTATCCGGGAGCGGGAACGGAAGAAATTGAGCAAGATGTTATTAAGCCGCTCGAAAATTCCTTATCTTCCCTTTCTAACCTGAAACATATTACTTCGTTGGCCAGACCGGAAAAAGCGCAGATCATTTTGGAATTTGAGTTTTGGGCCAATGCGGATATTGCCTCCATTGATGCGACCAAATATGTCGATAAGATGCGCAGTAAATTGCCGACCGGTATTCAGGAACCGGTAGTGATCAAACGGGATGTAAATGCCACGCCGATACTGGAAATATCCATTTTGGCCGACCGGCCGTTGGGCGATGTTTATGCATTGGCGAATGATGTATTTGTTGAACGGCTGCAGCGGGCGAGCGGAGTATCGGATGTCCAATTATACGGCGGGCGGGATAAAGAAATTGCCGTTGAGGTAGATAAAGACAAACTATCGTACTATAACATCACGCTAAGCCAGATCGTGAACCGGATTCAACAGGAAAATGTTTTAACGCCTGCGGGATCGGTGTATACCGATAAAAAGGAAGCGAATGTCCGCCTGACTGCGCAGTATGCTTCGTCGGAAGAACTGACTTCCATTCATTTGACCAATAGCAAAGGGGTGAGTTTTCCGCTAAAAGATATTGCCACGGTGACGGAAAAAGATGCCCGGGTCAGCCGCTATGCGCGGACGAACGGGCAGGATGTAGTGTCGCTTACGGTCTATAAGAATAGCGACGCGAACATTGTCGATACGGCCAAAGCGGCAAAAGCCCAGCTGGAAACGCTGCGGGCGGAATATCCGGACTATCAATTCATTGTTGTAACCGACGCATCACGATTTGTGCAGGATTCTTTGCACAATACGCTGGAAGCTCTGATTGAAGGCTTGTTTACCACCGGGGTGGTATTGTACTTGTTTTTGCGGGGTTGGCGCTCGACGGCGGCGGTATTGATCGCCATTCCTACTTCGCTGATTTCGACATTTTTTGCTATGTATGTCGCCGGATTTACGTTCAACATGATGTCTCTCATGGGGATGTCGCTGTGCATCGGTATTTTGGTGGACGATTCGATTGTCGTATTGGAAAACATCCACCGCCATCTGCGGATGGGGAAGGATTCCATGCTGGCAGCAGAAGAAGGCCGAACGGAGATCGGCATGGCTGCCATTGCCATTACGCTCTGCGACGTAGTCGTCTTTATGCCGATTGCGTTTATGAATGGCATGACCGGCCAGTATTTCAAGCAGTTCGGGCTAACGATTGTTTTTGCAACGCTGTTTTCGCTATTCGTATCGTTCACGCTCACGCCGATGTTGGCATCGCGGTTTTTTAAAGAGGGTCATCAAGAGCCGGAAGGAAAACTATGGCGTTTTATGATCGGTCTAGAACAAAGAACCATCGAAAAATATGAGAAGTTTTTGTGCTGGAGTTTGGGACATCCCAAAAAAATTGTTGCCACGGTGCTTGTCATTTTTTTTACTTCCATCGCGCTCGTTCCAACCGGAATTATTGGGGCGGAATTTATGCCCAAAACCGATGAAAGCAGTTTTCGGATCAATATCCAATTGCCGGTGGGGACCAATATAGACCAAACGAATATCGCGGTGCGGGAAGTCGAACAATACCTGACCACCGTACCGGAAGTGACCAATTATTTGTCCAGTGTGGGGACTCCGGCCGGCTATTCCGGCTCTATCAGTGTACAAATTGCCGACCGGAAGGAGCGGTCCAGAAGCGTATGGCAAGTCACTGACCAAGTGCGGCAGTACCTGAAACAAAGTCTGCCGGATGCAATCGTGCAAGTCAATGAGACGCAATCTTCCATCGCTGGAGTATCCGGCGGTGCAGGGAGCGGCAGCGGGCCGAATACCTCGCCGGTGCAGATTGAACTGCGCAGTTCCAATCTGGATAGCCTGATCAAGGCGTCCTATCAAGTGCAGGAAGCATTGACCCATGTCCAAGGCGTCAAAGATGTGCGCAGCTCCTATACGGAAGGAATGCCGGAATTGCGGCTGGTCGTAGACCGGGAAAAATTGAAGTTTTACAATACGACTGTAAACCAGGTCAATGCGGTTTTCAATGGTGCCATCGCCGGATCCTTAGCCGGTTATTTTGCCAATGATCCCAAAAATGACGGGCAGGATACGGATATCTATGTCCGTCTGAAAGGAAGCGACGGTTTCAAAGCGTCGGATATCCGGTCGGTACCGATTCAGGCAGGAACTGGCCTTGTACGGCTTGGCGACGTAGCAACGGTCAAAGATTCGGTGGGACCGGTAATGCTGCGGCGGGTAGATAAGCAGGAAGCGATCAATATATCCGCCAATATTACCGACCGACCGCTGCAAGAAGTGTTGAATGACATTTCTAAGAATATTAAACCCGGCGATTTAGGGGCGAATGTGACTTATTCATTTACCGGACAAGCCGACAACATGAAAACTACGTTTGCCGAAATGGCGCAAGCGTTGATTTTGTCCTTGATTTTGGTGTACATCTTATTGGCTGTTTTGTACGAATCGGTTTCCACTCCGGTCATCCGGATGTTTTCTTTGCCGTTGGGGTTAATCGGATCACTGGTCTTTTTAGCGCTCACCCGCAATACCATTAACTTGTATTCGTTGATTGGCGTGTTGGTCATGGACGGCCTGGTTGCGAAGAATGGAACCCTGTTGTTGGACTATACCCTGACTCTTATGGAGAGAGGGGCCAGTGCCCGGGACGCTCTGATTGAGGCCGGTAAGACCCGGTTGAAGCCGATTTTTATGACGACGCTTACCATGGTTGTAGGGATGATGCCGACGGCGCTGGCTATGACGGCCGGTTCGGAAACCAGGGTCAGTATGGCCTGGGTATTGATCGGCGGCCTGCTTTCTTCGACATTCTTTACTCTGATAGTCATTCCAATCATCTTCCTGCATTTTGATAACCATCCGTTATCACGCAATGTGCAGATTCTGTTATCCGCTGGCAAAAACCTGATCAAACGCTGGCAGCGGCCGGCGGCGACAAAATGAATGCAGGCATGCTTCCGGTTGCGTTTTGCAACGGCAGGAATTTGTAGGTCGTCATGGTATAAATAACAAAGAGATGACATGCAAAATTGGGGATGACGGATATGGAACTTACCACTATTCATTTACTGGGTTTGGTTATCACTATTGTTCTGGTGGTCGGAAGCGGAATTTATTCGGCGCGGACGGTAAAATCGGCGGAAGGCTATAGCCTGGGAGGCCGGTCCTTAGGGGTTCCGATGATTGCGGGCAGCATCGCCGGTACGGTGATTGGCGGCGGCGCAACCGTAGGAACCGCGCAAATGGCGTATTCGCTCGGCCTGTCGGCCTGGTGGTTTACCTTGGGCTCTGGTGTAGGCTTTATTGTCATGGGATTGTTTTACGCCCGTACGTTGCGCAGTACCGGCTTGGAAACTATTCCGCAGTATCTGGTGTTGAATTATGGTGAAATGTCGGGCCCTCTGGCCAGTATCATTTCTTCCATTGGCATTTTATTCAGTGCGGTGGCGAGCAGTCTGCCCGGGATACAGATTATTGCCGCTGTTTTTCATATCCCGCCTTGGCCGGCAGCCCTGATATTGATCCTGCTGGTTAGCGCGTATGTGTTTTTTGGCGGAATGAAAGGCGCCGGTGTATCCGGGATGCTGAAACTGGTTATCATCTGGTTTACTCTGTTTATCGCAGGCGTAACGGCGGTGCTGGCCTTGCGCGATATGCCGGATTTTTCAATGGCTTTTCCCGCTTTTCCGTGGTTTAGCCTGTTCGGCAATGGAGTTTGGGCTGGTTTTGGCAACCTTTTTTCCCTGGTTGTCGGCATTATTTGCACCCAAACGTATGTGCAGACCATTTTTTCGGCTTCGGATTCCCGTACGGCGGCGATTGGTTCTTTTGCCGCTGCTTTGGTTGTCATTCCGGTTGGGCTGCCGTCGGTTGCCATCGCGATGTTTATGCATGTTGCCCATCCGGATGTCTTGCCGATTCTTGTGCTGCCTATCTATTTACTGCAGTATCAGCCGGCCTGGCTGGGCGGGATTGGACTGGCGGGAATTTTATTGTCATTGATCGGATCGATTGCCGGGTTGGCGCTGGGCATCGGCACTATGGTTTCCAAAGACCTCTGCGATGAATTATTGCATATCCGCAGTGGCAATACGGTGCTGTGGGTAAATCGTATTACTATACTGGCGGTGACGTTTATTGCCGCGTTTATTTCGATTTTAAATTTGAAGTCGCAGGTATTGTTATGGAATTACCTGTCTATGGCTTTGCGCGGCGGAGGCGTTTTTTTGCCACTCACATTGGCGATCTTTGCTCCGGGCAGGCTGAAAAAAGGCTGGGCGGTTTCTTCCATGGTTTTAAGCACTGTGGCTTCGATTGCGGCGGCAACGGTTTGGCATTTGCCGATCGATCCTTTGTATATTGGGCTTTGCGTCAGTGCGGTATTGATACTGGCCGGTTTTGTCCGCGATTATTTTCAGTCCAAGGCCGAGGCGCATACCGCCTGAATTTTATCCGTAAGGAAGTCTGCATTTATATTGTGTTATGGCGGCAATTCCTTTATAATATGATCTGTATCAATTGCCAACCCGGCGAGAATGGGTGTGCACAATTCGATTTGCGTGGTGAGTGCTGCTGTGGATGACGACTATTATATGGGACTGGCATTGGCTGAGGCCCGCAAAGCGTATGCCATGGGTGAGGTGCCGATCGGAGCGGTATTGGTGTTTAACGGCTCGGTTTTGTCCAGCGCGCATAATATGCGGGAGACCTGGTGCGATGCGACGGCGCACGCAGAGATGATTGCGATCCAGCAAGCTTGTCGAAAACTTCACCGTTGGCGTTTGACGGGAGCAACGCTTTATGTTACCATAGAGCCATGTCCCATGTGCGCGGGGTCGTTGGTGATGAGCCGGATTGACCGATTGGTGTACGGCGGTACGGATTATAAGGCCGGCGCTGTGGAATCCATCTTTAATGTTGTGCAGAACCAGGCTTTGAATCATCAAATGGCGGTTACTGCCGGGGTCAGGGCGGATGAATGTACGGCGTTGATGAAAGACTTTTTTCGGCAGCGGCGTAAAAACGCGCAAGAGTAGGACGTTTGCCAAGTGTATTCCTTACAATAGCATAAATGGAGCGGTATCGAAGTGGTCATAACGAGGCGCACTCGAAATGCGTTTGCCGTCCGCGGCACGTGGGTTCGAATCCCACCCGCTCCGCCATATTTATTC
>JAGFXW010000295.1 GCA_017861495.1 Bacillota bacterium | reverse complement strand
AACAATCAAAAATACAAACTCAATCATTCCGGCAATACCGCCGTTATCTTCATCATCACTCCGCCCGCCGCCAAATATGGCAGCCCACTGCGCCATGTTGGCAATCATGGTAATTACACCGGCAACCGTAGCAACGATCGTGCTGATGAGCGTATCACGGTTTTTGATATGCGCAAGTTCATGAGCGACAACGCCTTCAAGTTCCTCATAATTCAAAGTTCTCATGATCCCGGTGGTAACAGCAACCGCACCATGTTCCGGATCCCGTCCGGTTGCGAACGCGTTCGGCGTATTGGTTTCCATGATAAGTACCCTGGGCATTGGCATATTCGCTTTTTTTGCCAGACCGGCAACCATCCGGACTAACTCCGGCGCCTCATTCTCCGAAACTTGTTTTGCGCCGTACATACTGAGGACAATCTTATCACTGTACCAATAACTCACAAAATTCATCAGTATGGATACAACAAACATGATCATCATCCCTTTGGCGCCGCCAAAGAAACTGCCTGCCGCTAGTAATAAACCGGTTAATGCCGCTAATAAAACCGTTGTTTTTAAGCTATTCATTTCTATTCAACCTCCATTATATTTTTATTGTAATTTTGAAGTATCACATTACCCCATCGTATTTAAACGAAAATGTCATCAGCCTCCTTGATAGGTACGTCGTATAAATATATGCAAAAAACGAGACCACAGGTATGAACATTGCTCAAACCTTAGGTCTCGCTAATTGGTTTTACCAACGGTAGTGCCAGGCGCTTTTAACGCCGGTTGTTGACACTAGCCTAGTAAGCTACTCCCCTAGGGGATTATTCGATTGTAAGATAATTATACTGAAATGCCGATTTGGTGTCAAGATGATTCGCCTTTCAGATAATTCGACGAGAATGTAAATGATACAGTAAAAAAGTTCTAAATCGACTACATTCATTTACGAGTATATGGAAAATATTTCGCATCCTCATCTTTTATATGGCCAATGATAACATCATCGGTTATAAACGGAAGAAATGCGGATAATTTCAGTTCTTTTTTCTGATATGCTTCCTTACGCTTTGATGCTTCGGCAAGCAGCGTTTTATGAATGATGAAATGTCTTTGTTGATCCGGATATCCCATATTAAACAGAATATGATTTTCATAATTAAAATGCTGCTCTACGCGTTGTAACAATACATCCAATTGGCTGTCAACTTTTTCAAACTCTGCATTGGAAAGCGAATAATAAATCAGGCGATTGGTCAACTCAATCAGTTCCCGGTGCTGGTCATCAATAATTTTATTGCCGCTCTCCCATTCTTTGCTCCAGTGAAGTTCTATGGACGCAACAGGCAACTGCACTTGTTCCTCGGAACCAACGACACGGTTCCGGCCGCCTTTTTTGGCACGATACAGAGCTTCATCTGCGCGTTGAAGCCAACTATCAAACGTTTCTTCCTTGATTCGTTCGGCAACACCAAAACTAGCCGTATAACGGCCAACGACAGGATGGGTATTTTGATCCAAGGTTTCCCGGATTTTTTCTGCAACTCGAAGCGCACCATGAATACCGGTTTCCGGCATCAGTATAACAAATTCTTCCCCGCCCAACCTGGCGAGAATATCTGGTTTGCGTATTATGCGGCCGACTATTGCCGCAGTCTCTTTCAATACTTCATCACCAACCAAATGACCCCACGTGTCGTTTATGCGTTTAAAATTATCCAAATCGAGGATAATCATCGACAACGGCTCATTGTAGCGCTCAGACCTTTCCGCTTCTTCTGCTATTTTTTGATAAAAGTAATGCCTGTTAAACAAACCGGTTAATTCGTCCGTAACAGCAAGAAGCTGCAAGGCCTCATTCTTTTTCTTTAATATTTCGGTCAGCATAATCAGGTCATCATTGTTTTCATTCAATTGTATTTCCATATTTCTCTTTTCGGTCACATCTCTTCCGGCAGCATAGATATATTTCCCATGCTGCACGGCGTTCCATTCGATATAACGGTCAGTGCCGTCTTTGCACTGAAACCTGGTTACTAAATGCTTAATCGGCTTTTGCGCCGCCAAATCTTTCATCGCATCATTTATAGCAGCTATCTCATCACCGTGAACCAAGTCCAATATATTCATTCCAACAAGTTCTTCAATCGCATAGCCCAAAATATGTTCAAACGCTTTGTTGACTTTTATATAATTTCCTTCAGTATCGCACACATACAGCAAATCCAGATTGGTTGCGAAAAAACTTTCAATTTCCTGTTCCTGCAAATATTCCGTCGTGATATCATAAAATATGCAGGCGAAGATATCCTTCCGTAATGGAAATACCGTAATGCGCATCCATTTTTGCGCCAAGGGATGGAATAATTCAACACTCACTAATTTATTGTTCATCATCACATCCTGAACCACTTTATTCCATCGATCTTCTTCCGCCCAATCCGCAACGACTACTTCTTTAAATCGTTTACCAACCACGGCGGAAGCTGTAACCTTCATCATATCTTCGTACGCTTTGTTTATTTTTAAATATTCATAGTCGTAAGGAATACCTTGCTCATTCAGCATAACCCGATGATACGAATATGCTATTGGGGATTTTTCAAAGAACTCCGTGCAATATTGTTCTTTCATATTCTCTCCCCCTAACCATGATTGAGGCGTACCAGAGCATAAAAAAGTTCTTATTTATATTTTATCAGAATATTGCAAATAAGTATCCTATAATTAATACTGAGTTAATTTTCGATTGTTTCAATCATACCCTGGGCTGGTAAACTAGCCCCATAAAACAAAAAAAGAATCATAAATCAATCAACCGACCTTCGGCAGGTCGGTTGATTGATTTATTTGCCAATTTTCCCTGTCTGTTTGCCATCTGTCAAAAATTACGCATGCAACGGTTTGCAAATGATTTCTTTAATGTACGTATCAAACAGATTAATGGCATGCGCCGGACGAATGATGACCGCAGTATCCGCACCCTTGCCACTTCCAGCAACAACAACAATATCTTTGTCAAGCGCCATGATCGAAATTTCCACGCAAACCTTGACGCCTTGCCCCAACATCCGCAGGCTGTGCGCGACAATTTCCACCGGATAAGCGCCGCTAAAGCGGCGGCTGATCGCACGTTCTGCGCCTGATAATACGTGAGCGGCTGCGTAAACCTCAACCCCTATATTCCTGAGCCGGTCGCGCGCTTCCTTTGCCATTTCATTGACGCCCGGCTCAGAAGTCCCATACGCATGCGAAACACAAACAACCTGTTGTCCAGCCGCCTGTTCCGCTAATTTGAGCGCAGTGTCGCCGCTCGTCGAGGCAACAACAATGTATGAAATCCCCTTTTCTTTGGCCGCCGTTAGGGCAGCCGTGATCGTTGCATCCGTATTTTGCGGCCCGGCTTCTTCCCAATACACAATCAATCACACTCCCATCCTAAAATTAGAAATATTATTGTTTGAAAAACCGGATGACCAGCAGCAACACAATCGCCCCGATCGTTGCCATAACAATCTTGCCGATTGTGCCATGCGCGGTCAAGCCTAAAAATCCAAACAAATAGCCGCCAAGGAATGAACCGATAACACCAACGACCAGATCGCCAAAAAGGCCAAATCCCGAACCTTTCAACACATGTCCAGCCAACCAACCGGCGATGATACCAATAATGAGAAACCAAAGCATACTCGTTCCCTCCTCTTTGACTGACCTTGTCCTTTCAAGTAGAAAAATGATAGAAACAGGAACAGAACTTTTCTTTCATCTAACGGGAACCAGACGGCTGGAAATCCGCCAATTTTCTTTGCACATATTCCCATACCGGTTTGTCAGGATGAGGAGCGGTTTCCTTGACTACAACATTGCTGTACGCACCGGCCAATCTCCTCAGGCTGTTGACAACAGCCGGGTGGCGGTAAATATTTCCCGCTTGGTAAGCCGGTATATCCGGCGCCGTTTGGCGCGGCCGCCAAATACGATCCACAAAAAACCGGTTGCCCCATGCGCGAATGTTGACGAGGCTGCGCACCCCTTTATCCAATTGATATAAGTAAGCCGGCATCAGTTTCTCCCGGTTATATTGAAGCCATGCGTAAGCAAATAACTCATGGGCTAATAGGCTTGCCGAAGCAAAAACAGCGCCATACTCCGGCTGCGTAATATATCCTCTATTTGGCCCCCAAAAAGTAATTACCGAGCGGCCGGAAGATATTGCCAATCGCAATTTTGTTTTTATTTCCGGGATCTCGTTGATTTCTTCATACAAAGCCAAAAAATTGACACCTGCCGAATGGAGCGTTTGCCGGCTGTCTTCTCTAAGAAAACCAACAGCCAGCTTAAATCCCGACGTGATGTCACTAAAAATATGGGACGAAACACGGGGCAGATAGATTATATGATCCACTTCGTTTACAACGTTCGTGATATAAACCGGTTCTTTCCAGTGATGCAGGCCGACAGGACACGCGGCAATATAACTGTCATAACCCCTCTCTTCAAAGAAGCAGGGTTCTGCTCCACTGTTTTCAATAACTGAAAGGAGCCCAGCAGAAGCACAGCACGCACGGCTTGATCCTCTTTGGACATCTTTTGTCCAATAAACACTGCTCACCCCGGATTGATCGCCCACTAAAACTTTCCCTGCCCCGCGTTCACGAAGGATCTGCACTAAGCACTCGACCGTCCAGGGATCGGAAACGGCCGGATAAGGCTGGCCTGAATTCAAAGACAATTTCACAAGCACCGTATCGCCCGGGGAAAGCCAGGAAAAGTCGGTTGCTTGCTCAATCATCTGCTGGAATACTTTTTTATCAGGCGCTGTATCTTTTTTCAGCCAAGCAACGCTGACAGACGGTTGTAACCCGTGCCGTGCCAATTTGACAGCCGTGTCCATGCCATTTCCTCCTTTTACCAAACGGGCAACATTCCGTATCGCACGAATAGGTTCCGGCATGATTCCTTGGTTTAAAACAAGAAAAGGGCAGGAAGTCTCTTTTACGAAAAAACTTCATGCCCTTTCAGTTAAATTAGCCCGTATGCCTGCATTTCTTTACGCAGAAGCGCGAGGTTGCCTTCAGAAATTTCCGTAAGCGGCAGCCTGCATGGACCGGCTTTGAAGCCCATAAGGTTTACCGCAGTCTTGACCGGGATAGGGTTGACTTCGGTAAACAAGGCTTTTATGAGATCCAGCGTCTGCAATTGCATTTTAATCGCGCCGTTTATGTCTCCTTGGAAAAAGTTCATCACCATATCATGGGTATCCCGCGGGATGATATTGGCCAAAACAGAAATAACGCCTTTGCCGCCGAGCGACAGTACCGGCAACACCACGGGATCATCACCGGAGTACACGGAAAAATCCGGACCGCACAAATTGACTATATCGCCAACCTGCCCTAGGTTGCACTCTTTAATCGCAATAATGTTATCGATTTCCGATAACAGCTTGACCGTCTCCGGATTTATATTCATATTGGTCCTGCTCGGCACGTTATACAAAATCATCGGGACTTTGACGCTGTCGGCTATCAGCTTGAAATGCTGATACAAACCCTTCTGCGTGGCTTTATTGTAGTAGGGGGTAACGGATAATATCCCGTCAACACCAACCGCTTCCGCTTCTTTCGATAGCTCGATTGCATGCCGGGTATCATTGCTGCCGGTACCGCCAATAACCGGTACCCGCTTATTTACGGCATCAACTGCAAACTTAATGACTTCAATATGTTCTTTATCCGGCATCGTAGAAGCTTCGCCGGT
>JAGFXW010000095.1 GCA_017861495.1 Bacillota bacterium | reverse complement strand
TTTTTCCTATGAATATGTTAAAATTAACGGAGAGTACCATACATAATATTCAGGGGGAATGAAAATGACAAATTCAGTACAACAAGCGGCCACCCTGTTAGAAGCGCTGCCGTATTTGCAGAAGTTTTACGGGAAGACCATTGTAATTAAATATGGCGGCAATGCCATGATCAACACGGATCTGAAGCGTAGTGTCATTCAAGATATTATTCTGATGAAGTATGTTGGCATTCGCCCGGTTTTGGTTCATGGGGGCGGACCGGAAATTACTGCCATGCTGAAAAAACTAGGAAAACAATCTACTTTTATTTCCGGACTTCGCGTGACGGATGAAGAGACGGTCGCCATTGCTGAAATGGTGTTGATAGGCAAAATTAATGCCGAAATCGTTAGCTTGTTGAATTCCGCCGGAGCCCAGGCAGTTGGGTTAAGCGGAAAAGATGCGAACCTGCTTATGGCTAGAAAGCATTTGGCCAAAGTTCATGAGGCCGGCGAAGTGCGCGAGGTTGATATTGGCTTTGTCGGTGATATTGCGCAGGTCAATACGGGAATCATTAACACGTTGTTGGAAAATGATTATATCCCGGTTATTTCTCCGATTGGAGCGGATGAAAACGGTCAAAGCTATAACATCAACGCTGATTATGTGGCCGGTGAAGTTGCTGCTGCGGTGGGGGCGGAAAAACTGTTGCTGTTGACGGATGTAGAGGGAATTTACCGTGATTATTATGATAAGGGATCGTTTATCTCTACATTGGCGCTGGAGGATGCCCGGGAAATGATAACTGCCGGCACCATCGACGGTGGGATGATCCCCAAAGTGGAGGCTTGTGTACGGGCGTTATCCGGCGGCACCGCCAAGACCCATATCATTGACGGCCGACAGCCGCACTCATTATTATTGGAAATTTTCACCGATCGCGGAACAGGCACGGAAGTTATTCGCTGATCCATGAAACAAAACAGCTGTTGGGTAGGATGCCTTAGGGAGGGAAATAAGTGAATAAAGAACAGATCATAGCGATGGATAAACAATATTATATGCCTGTGTTTAACCGGAACCCCATTGTGCTTTCGCACGGTAAGGGTCCGTACGTATACGACAATGAAGGAAATCAATACCTTGATTTTTTGGCTGGAATTGCGGTCAATTTACTTGGCCACGGCCATCCGAAACTGGTGGCGGCAATCGCTGAACAGGCCGGCAGGATGATCCATTGTTCCAATTTATATTACACGGAGCCGCAGGCCTTGTTGGCGAAAAAATTAGCAGAAGTCAGCGGAATGGATAGGGTTTTCATGTGCAACAGCGGGGCTGAAGCGAATGAAGGCGCCATGAAATTGGCCAGAAAATATGCGAAAAAAGTGAGCCCGGGCAAAATCGATATTATCACTGCGGAACATTGTTTCCACGGCCGCACCTTGGCAACCTTGACAGCGACAGCGCAGCCCAAATATCATAAAGGGTATGAGCCTTTGCCGGAAGGGTTTAAGTACGTTCCGTTTAATGATTTTTCCGCTATACAGGCGGCTGTGAATGATTTTACTTGCGCAATCATGCTGGAACCCATTCAAGGCGAAGGCGGCGTCAATCTGCCGGAGGCAGACTATCTTGCCAAAGTACGCGCTCTTTGCGATGAAAAGAAAATTGTCTTGATTTTTGATGAAATACAGTCCGGTATGGGCCGGACCGGGACGATGTTTGCTTGTCAGCAGTACGGTGTGCAACCGGATATCATGACGGCAGCCAAGGGACTGGGCGGCGGTGTACCAATCGGCGCGTTTATGGCGACCGAGGAAGTGGCCAATGCTTTTTCACCGGGCGACCATGGTACTACCTTTGGCGGCAATCCATTGGTTTGCGCAGCGGCCAATGCCGTTTTGACTGCCATGGAAGAAGAAGGTATTTTGGCCAATGTGCAGGCAGTTGGTGCGTATATGCTGACCTCTTTACAGCAGTTACGGGATAAATATCCTCTGCTTATCGAAGAAGTACGGGGTAAAGGGCTTATCCAGGGTATCCAGTTAAGTCAGCCGGGGGCTGATATTGTGGCGGGCTGTTTGAAAAAAGGATTGATCATCAACTGTACGGCAGGTAATATTTTGCGGTTCGTACCGTCATTAACTATTACCAAACAGCATGTGGATGAGTTTATTACTATTTTGGATAGCGTTCTAAAAGGAAACCAGTAATTGTCTTTTGGACGGTCCTACGCAGAAGAATGCGAGTGTGGCGTACCAGGTTATCTAACCTAGAATGTTTTGATGGAGGTTTTATTTTGAGTTTGCAGGGAAGAGATTTACTTTCCGTATATGATCTTTCAACCCAAGAAGTAGCGGATATTCTGGCGTTGGCGAAAGAATTGAAGCAGCATGTAAAGCAAGGGAAAGAACACCATTTATTGAAGGGCAAAACGCTGGGGATGATTTTTGAAAAATCGTCCACCCGGACAAGGGTATCCTTTGAAGTAGGTATGTGGCAGCTAGGCGGCCAAGCCTTGTTTTTGAGCTCCAGGGACCTTCAGATTGGCCGCGGCGAACCGGTAAAGGATACGGCGCGCGTTTTATCCCGTTTTCTGGACGGGATCATGATCCGTACTTACTCGCATGCCGAAGTGGAAGAATTGGCTCAGTATGCAACGATCCCGGTCATTAACGGCCTTACGGATTTACAGCATCCTTGCCAGGCTTTGACGGATATTTTTACTGCCATGGAGTATAAAGGCGATTTAAAAGGCCGTAAAATGGCGTTCATTGGCGATGGCAACAACATGGTCCATTCATTGATGCATAGCTGCGCCAAAGTTGGAATGGACTTTGCCTTGGCTGCACCGTTAGGCTATTTACCGGATCCGGCCATAGTCGCCGAGGCCGAGGCGGATGCCAAAATAAACGGCAGTACGATTACGATTGGCCAGGATCCTTTTGCGGCGGCAAAAGACGCCGATGTGTTATATACAGATGTGTGGTCCAGTATGGGGCAAGAGGCGGAACAGGCTGTTCGCCAAAAGGCGTTCGCCGGTTTCCAAATCAATAGTGAGCTGATGGCTGTTGCCCGGCCGGATGCGATCGTGCTCCACTGCCTGCCTGCGCACCGGGGTGAAGAGATTACCGAGGATGTGTTTGAAGGGCCGCAGTCGGCAGTGTTTGACCAAGCGGAAAACCGTTTGCATGTACAAAAAGCGATTATGGCCTTGTTGCTGGCGAAATAATGCGACAGGGTTAACGAAACCAGATTAATTTGGAGGGAATTTGATCATGAGTGATATCAAAAAAGTAGTTTTGGCATATTCCGGGGGTCTTGATACTTCGGTTATCATCCCCTGGCTCAAAGAAAATTATCATAATTGTGAAGTCATTGCCGTTTGCGCTGACGTCGGCCAAGGGGACGAGTTGGTACCGGTACGGGAGAAGGCGTTGAAGTCCGGCGCAAGTAAAGTGTATATCGAGGACCTCACGCAGGACTTCGTGGAAGGTTATGTTTGGCCAACCTTGAAAGCTGGGGCGGTGTATGAGGGGAAATATTTACTGGGGACCTCGTTTGCCCGGCCGGTTATTGCGAAAGCATTGGTTGCGATTGCCGAAAAAGAAGGCGCTGATGCCATTGCCCACGGCGCGACCGGTAAAGGAAATGACCAGGTGCGGTTTGAGTTGACCGTTAAGGCGCTGGCGCCGCATTTGCAAATCATCGCTCCGTGGCGTATCTGGGATATCCGCTCCCGTGAAGATGCGATTGATTATGCGGAAAAGCACAATATTCCGATTCCGGTAACGAAGAAGCGCCCCTATAGCATGGACCGCAATATCTGGCATCTCAGCCACGAGGGAGCGGACTTGGAAAACCCATGGAACGCGCCGCAGGATGATGTGTACATGGTCACTAAGACGCCGGAACAAGCTCCGGATGTTCCCACGTATGTGGAGATTTCATTTGAAAAAGGACTTCCGGTTGCTGTTGACGGTGTGGAGTTACCAGCCGTTGCCTTGCTGGAAAAATTAAATGAGTTGGGAGCTATGAATGGTATCGGCATTGCTGATATTGTTGAAAACCGGTTGGTAGGGATGAAATCCCGTGGCGTATATGAAAATCCGGGCGGAGCCATTTTGTATTATGCACACCGGGAATTGGAATATTTGACGTTGGATCGGGCTACGATGCATTATAAGGAACAAACGGCTGTCCGTTATGCAGAACTGGTGTATGATGGAATGTGGTTTTCGCCATTGCGCGAGGCGCTCGATGCGTTCGTCGATGTTACGCAACAGACCGTGACCGGCGTTGTACGCTTAAAATTGTATAAAGGCAACATCATCAGTGCCGGAGCGAAATCTCCTTATTCGCTCTACAGTGAAGAATTCGTTACGTTTGGCCGGGATGAAGTCTACAACCAGAAGGATGCAGAAGGGTTTATCAATTTGTTTGGCTTGCCCCTGAAAGTTCGGGCTCTGATGCAGAAAGAGGCGAAAAACGTATGACCAAGATGTGGGGAGGCCGATTCGCCAAAAGTACGGATGTGATGGTGGAGGAATTTACCTCCTCCATTTCTTTTGACCAGCGGATGTTTCGGGAAGACATTGCCGGCAGTATTGCCCACGCCAGAATGTTGGGACGCTGCGGCATTGTTCCGGAACAAGAAATACAACAGATTATTGCCGGGCTGCAGGACATTTTGGCTGATATCGAAGCCGGTAATTTTGAGTTTTCCGTCTCGTTGGAAGATATTCATATGAATATCGAAAAACGATTGACCGACCGGATCGGACCAATCGGCGGGAAATTGCATACGGCACGCAGCAGGAATGATCAGGTTGCTTTGGATACCCATATGTATCTGAAAAAAGAAATTGGCGCTATTGCCCATTTGCTGCATGGAATGGAGCAGGCAATCATTGAAGTGGCGGCAAACCATTCGCAGGTAATTATGCCTGGCTATACGCACTTGCAGCGCGCGCAGCCGATCTTGTTCTCACATCACTTGATGGCCTATTTTTTCATGTTGGCGAGAGATTTTGAACGGCTGGAAGGTGTATGGAAACACACGGATTTGATGCCTTTGGGGGCAGGCGCTCTAGCGGGAACGACTTTCCCGATTGACCGCCATTTTGTCGCCGAACAGTTGCATTTTAATGATGTATACGCGAACAGCATCGATGCCGTCAGCGATCGGGACTATATCCTGGAATTCTTAAGTTTTGCCTCGATTTTGATGATGCATTTGAGCCGTTTGAGCGAAGAAATCATTCTCTGGTCGTCTACGGAGTTTTCGTTTATTGAATTGGATGATGCGCATTGCACCGGTTCAAGTATTATGCCGCAGAAGAAAAACCCGGATGTAGCGGAACTGGTTCGTGGCAAAACCGGCCGGGTGATCGGACACCTGATGTCCATGCTGATGACGGCAAAAGGGTTGCCGTTGGCCTACAATAAGGATTTGCAGGAAGATAAAGAAGGTTTATTTGATACGATTGACACGATCAAATTCAGCTTATCCGTTTATGCCGCCATGATTAAAGCAATGAAGGTGAATGATGAACGGATGGGGAAAGCGGTGCGGGAGGATTTTTCGAACGCAACGGATATGGCGGACTATCTGGTAAAACGCGGACTGCCGTTTCGGCAGGCGCACGAAGTGGTTGGCAATTGTGTAAAATATTGCATTGACCATAATAAACGGCTGTTAGACCTATCCTTGACCGAATTCCAGAGTTTTTCGGATTTATTTGCAGAGGATATTCTTGAAGCCATCAAGATTGAAACCTGCATTGCTGCCCGGAACTCGTACGGCGGAACATCGTACACACAGAATGGACAAGCGATTGCAAAAGGAAAAACAATGTTGTCCAATCAACAAATAGCACTTGACATGTATACAAAAAACGACCTATAATTATTGTAATGCTTTTTAGGATGGGCATTTTTCGGGTAGCATTTCTTATGTACTACTCGGAAATTGCCTTTATCCTTTTTGTGCGAACAAGCGCGCCACTTTAAGGAGGTTTTTTGTATGAGTAAGATCGCCGTAACAAGAGTCGGCAAACCGGGCGTTCTCCCTGATGAGGACAAATTAGGCTTTGGGCATATTTTTTCTGATCACATGTTTGTCATGGATTACGCAACAGGAAAAGGTTGGTATAATCCGCAGATTGTGCCTTATGAACAGTTTCCAATTTTTCCTTCTTCCATGGTGCTGCATTACGGTCAGGCGATATTTGAAGGCATGAAGGCATTTCGTACGGTCGATAACCGGATTGTTGTATTCCGGCCGGATGAATACCTTAATCGCTTCAATCGTTCCGCAGACATCCTCTGCATTCCACGTACGGATGTAGCGCAAATCAAAGACGCGCTGTTTCAACTGATTGAACTGGAAAAAGGCTGGGTGCCTGGCAAATTAGGGACTTCGTTGTATATTCGGCCGTTCATTATTGCGAATGATCCTTATGTCGGTGTAAAAAGTTCCGATACTTACAAGTTAATGATTATTTTGTCTCCGTCCGGAGCCTATTACGCTTCTGGCTTCGAACCTGTAAGCATCAAAGTAGAAGACAAGTATGTGAGAGCCGGGGTCGGTGGACTCGGCGAAGCAAAAACACCAGCCAATTATGCTGCCAGCCTGCGGGCCCAGGAAGAAGCCCATAAGGAAGGCTTTACGCAAGTGCTTTGGCTCGATGCGGTAGAACGTAAATATATTGAAGAAGTCGGCACAATGAATATCTTCTTCAAAATCAACGGGGAAATCATTACTCCGGCTCTGGATGGCAGTATTCTCGGCGGTATTACCCGTAAAACTGTTCTCGAATTATCACGGTCCTGGGGCCTGAAGACCTCGGAACGACATATTTCGATTGACGAGGTCTATGCGGCCCATGAGAAAGGCCAATTGGAAGAAGTATTTGGGTCCGGGACGGCGGCGGTTATTTCACCGGTTGGCGAACTCTCCTGGAAAGGAAAGAAAATTGTTATCAATAACAATAAAACGGGTCCGTATTCGCAAAAACTCTTTGATTATATTACCGATCTTCAATACGGAAAATCAGAAGATAAGTTAGGTTGGTTGGGCGAAGTAACAAAAGTATAACTGGGTAAAACCTCCCGTGGTTCGTGCGCGGGAGGTTTTCTGCGTCATAGAAAGTATAACTACTTTCCATGACATAAATGTAGACTTGCTTCCGTTGGATATTATTCCAAACTGAAGGTTAGTCGAATTTACTTCGAGCTACAGTTTGTTAATCCCTGATTTAGGAAAGCGGGGATATTACAAACTGTGCGAAGGGGAAGTGCAACCGGCGGCTTCCGCTGTCGCTAAAGCTCGGCGCAAGCCGGGTTTTCTAATTTTGTTGGTTGCTGAAAGGTTTTCCTAAAGGATTGGTAGAATATAATGTAAGTAATTATGGGTAAGGAGTAGTTGTTATGCTGCCGCAACTGAAGGGAATTCTGTCTACAATTTCTTTTCTTGATGGTTTTGAAATTATTATTGTAGCGATTGTCTTATATAAATTGTATATTATGATCAAGGATACCCGGGCGCTTGCATTGCTGAAAGGGCTCATCGTATTGATGGTATTGACGTTAGTCAGCAAAGGGCTTGGATTTAATGTAATTTACTGGCTTCTGCAGAAGACGATGACGGTGGTGCTTGTTGCTTTGCCGATTGTTTTTCAACCGGAACTGCGGCGTGCCCTGGAACAACTGGGCCAAGGTAATTTGTTCGGCAAGAATATTTTTTTGAATCCGGAAGAAACAATGTCTTTGCTCAATGAGCTGACAAAAGCGCTCGCTGTTTTGGCACGGAATAAAATTGGCGCGTTGGTTGTCATCGAAAAGGAAATCGGGCTCAATGACTATATTGCCACTGGCTTAAAAGTAGACGGATTAGTATCCAGTGAATTTTTGATCAATATTTTTATACCGAATACGCCGATGCACGATGGCGCGGTGATTATTCGCGGCAACCGTGTAATGGCCGCCGGCTGTCTGTTGCCGTTAACCGAAAACCGGGAATTGGGTAAAGAGTTGGGCACAAGGCATCGGGCTGCAATCGGCATAACCGAACAGACCGATGCGATTGTCATTGTCGTTAGTGAGGAGACGGGAGTGATCTCCGTCGCGCGCGAGGGGCAGTTATTGCGGTATTTGAACAAAAATATTGCCGCTAAAATTTTAGCCTTGATTATGGCTATTATATTGTGGATGTATGTAATGAATGAGCAAAATCCGCCGGTTGAAGTGAGCTTTTCCATTCCGCTGGAGGTGCAAAATCTGACAACGAATTATACCCTTGCCGAGGCCCCGGAAACAGTGCGGGTAAAAATTCGTGGTTTACGTAATGTGGTGGCGTATGTAACGGCAGCGGATATTAAGGCCTATCTCGATTTGCGGGGAGTATCCGAAGGCCGGCAGACGGTCAAGGTCCATGTAGTTATCCCGCCCAATCTGGAGTTGACGGAGGTAAACCCCGATCAGGCAATGATCCGGATTGATACCATGGCGGCGCGGCAGTTGCCGGTGGAAATTCAGTATTCAGGAACCGCTATCGTGGGTGCGATGGTTGGCAAGGCGCTAACAACCCCGGTCCAAATTGCTGTGCAGGGACCTAGATCGCTTGTGGATACGGTCGAAAGAGTGATTGCTGTTGTCGACTTGAATATGAGAAATGCTGATTTTACCACAGAGCCCTCTTTAAAGGCCATAGGCAGGGATGGAAAAATAGTGGATGGTGTAACTTGCAGTCCGGCAAAGGTCAATGTTGCGGTCACTATGGCAAAAGTGCCCAGCAAGAAAACGGTAGAAATTAAGCCGCAAGTCTACGGTGACTTAGGGGCGGGCCTTACGGTGAGGCGGATTACTATCGAACCGGAGACGGTGGAAGTGCAGGGGCCGAATCAGGAATTGGAAAAAATCGACACGATTTTCACCATGCCGATCAATCTCGGCGGTCTGACAAAGGACACGAGTCAAGAAGTAAAGTTACAGTTAAAAGAAGGGATTAGTGCGGCGCAGGCCTCGGTACTTGTTCATATTTATCTGGCAGCCGGACCGGCAGCGCCGGGCGCTAACCGTTAAAGGAGAAGTAAGTTATTGTTACGCATTACAAATTTTCGGGTATCGATTGATAATGATACCCCTATACTGCAGTTGGCAGCCAAACGGTTAAAAATTTCTGCCAAAGAGATCGGTGAGGTAATCATCAACCGCAAAGCAGTGGATGCCCGCCGAAAGAATAATATTTGTTTTGTTTATTCCCTGGATGTCCGTACCGGTTTGCCGGAACAACGGATCCTGTCGCGGCTCGGCGCAGACCAAGCGGTTGCTGTCGTCGAAGAGTCCGCAATAGAGCCTATTGCTTGCGGAACAAAAACGATGGGCCATCCGCCAGTGGTGATTGGGTTTGGTCCCGCCGGTATGTTGGCGGCATTGAAACTCGCGGAATACGGCTTCCGGCCTTTGGTTCTGGAACGCGGGCGGGATATCGACCGGCGGACTCAGGATGTTGCAAAATTTTGGCGTACGGGTAGTTTCGATACCGTATCCAATGTGCAATTTGGGGAAGGCGGCGCAGGTACCTTTTCCGACGGAAAGCTTACAACGCGGGTCCATGATCCCAAGATGCGCGCGGTACTGGATTCGTTAGTAGCAGCCGGAGCGCCGGCCGAGATTTGCTACGATCATAAACCGCATATCGGAACCGACCAATTACGGTCGGTCGTGAAGAATATCCGTAAAAAAATCATTGAGCTTGGCGGCCGGGTTGAATTTGAGTCCCAGGTAACGGATGTTTCGATCCAAAATGGAACGCTTACAGGGATTACCATCAATCATACAAGGCGCTTGTCGTGCGACGTGGTTTTGGCAGGGATCGGCCATAGTGCCCGCGATACTTACCAGATGTTGTATAACCGCGGGTTGGCGATGGAGAAAAAACCGTTTGCGATCGGTGTGCGTATTGAACATCCGCAACTGTTGATTGATGCGGCGCAGTACGGCAATGCAGCCGGCCATCCGGCATTGGGGCCGGCAGATTATGCGTTGGTTTACCATTCTCCCGGGAGTGGGCGGACCGCGTATTCTTTTTGCATGTGTCCCGGCGGTTCCGTCGTCGCTGCAGCTTCCGAAACGGGCGGTGTTGTCACGAACGGGATGAGTCTGTATAATAGAGATTCGGGGATTGCCAACAGTGCGTTGGTGGTAAATGTAACTCCGCAGGATTGCGGCCCCGGAGTATTGAGTGGCATTGACTTTCAACGTCATTATGAGCAATTGGCTTATCAGGCAGGCGGCGGAAATTATTCTGCGCCGATACAAACCGTACAGGATTTTCTGAGGGGGACCGTCAGCAACAGCCGTTTTTTGGCAAAACCCAGTTATCGGCCGGGGGTGACGGTCGCTGATTTGCGTGACTGTTTACCCCGTTTTGTAACCGATACATTGGCGGAAGCATTGCCGGCTTTTAATCGCAAAATCAGGGATTTTGCCCATGAAAATGCAGTCATGACGGGAGTTGAAACCCGTACTTCGGCTCCGGTGCGTATTTTGCGCTCCGATGCCGGCCAGGCGGTTAATGTATCCGGCCTCTATCCGATCGGTGAAGGCGCCGGCTACGCAGGCGGAATCATGAGTGCAGCCTTGGATGGTCTCAATGCTGCTGTATCGATTATCCAGGAATATCGGCCTTAACACTTGATTTGTCAGAAATACCAATTTTGAGGGGAGTACGACAATGGGAAAACTTTTTGGCACAGATGGAGTGCGCGGCATTGCAAATAAGGAACTAACGGCAGAATTAGCGTATTTACTGGGAAGAGCGGCCACTACCTTGTTTGGCAAGGAGTATGAACGGCCGGTTTTTATTATTGGCCGTGATACCCGGCTTTCCGGACAAATGTTGGAATCTGCGCTTGCTGCAGGCATTTGTTCTGCCGGAGGCCAGGTTATTTTGCTGGGCGTTATTCCTACTCCGGGTGTCGCCTTTTTGGTTCGCCAGCTAAAAGCGCAGGCAGGAGTGGTTATTTCTGCCTCCCACAATCCGTATCCGGATAACGGCATCAAATTTTTTGCCGGTAATGGATACAAATTATCGGATGCAATCGAAGAAGAACTGGAAAAACTAGTATTATCCGGTGAAGATACTATGTCGCGTCCTACCGGTGCCGGGATCGGAACGATTGAATTTCGGCATGATTTAATTCATGAATATATGAAATATGCCAGTCAAACCATAGACTGCAATTTTGCGGGGTTGAAAATTGTCATGGATTGCGCCAACGGGGCGGCGTATGAAGCAGCGCCGGCGGTATTTCGTCAGCTAGGCGCGGAAGTGATTGTTATGCATGACAACCCTAACGGAACAAATATCAACGACCATTGCGGTTCAACGCATTTGGAAGGATTGCAGGCTGCAGTGCGGGAACATCAGGCCGATTTGGGCCTTGCCTATGACGGTGATGCCGATCGTTGCCTGGCTGTCGATGAAAAAGGACAAGTTATTGACGGTGACCAAATTATGGTGATTTGCGCTCTTCAATTGTTGGGTCAAAACCGGTTGCCGGATCATACCTTAGTCACAACTGTCATGAGTAATATTGGACTGCACCAGGCGATCAAGCAGGCGGGAGGAAAAGTATTAGTCACGAAGGTTGGCGACCGGTATGTACTGGAAGCGATGCTGGAAAAACGTTTGGCATTGGGCGGTGAACAATCGGGCCATATTATTTTTAGCGACTATTCGACTACCGGTGACGGCTTGATTACTTCCTTGCACTTAGTCGCTGCATTGCGGAACAGCGGCAAAAAAATGTCCGAGATGGGGAAATGTATGACCCGCTTTCCACAAGTGCTGGTAAATGTTCGTGTGAATACAAAACAAGGCTGGGAAGAGAATACCGTCATTGCCGATGCGATTTGTGCCGGCGAAAAGAAATTGGGTGAAACCGGTCGCATCTTAGTCCGGCCATCCGGGACAGAGCCCTTAATCCGGGTCATGGCGGAAGGACCGGAACTTTCGGCTCTGCAATGCATTGTTGATGAAATCGCGGAAGTGATACGCAAAGAGCAGGCATGAGTTGACCGGACCAGCTTCTTGTATTAGAATGATAACGTATATGCAGAGGAGCGCTTCCTGTAGTGTTCCTCTGCATATGCATAAATTAGGATAGGGGGGTTGCTGGTGTCGAACGGATGATGATTGCATTGTGGAAAATGGCAAAGATTCCGGAAGCGCTGGCGCTTGCATAGACGAGCAGACGAGGAAGAGGTTTATCGAATTTGTCAGCGGATGCCTCTCGGTTGCTGTGACCGTAAGCAGTCGACAAAACCATCGGGTGACCGGCGGGACAAAACGGCTGTAACAGAAGGAGTACTCAGGAATGTGTAGGAGGAGTTATTTATGTGTGGAATTGTCGGCTACGTTGGGTCAAACCAAGCTGCGCCATTTTTATTAGAAGGTCTTACGAAACTGGAATACCGTGGATATGATTCTGCAGGCATTGCCGTGATGGACGGCAGCGAAATCAAGGTTGAGAAAAGCGTTGGTCGTTTGGGAGTGCTGCAAAAAAAATTAGAACAACGGATGCTGCAAGGCACGATCGGTATCGGACATACCCGCTGGGCTACCCACGGACGTCCGTCTGACTTGAATTCGCATCCCCATACGGACTGCAGTGGTAAGTTCGTTGTTGTCCACAACGGGATTATTGAAAACTATTTGGAACTGAAGGAAAAGTTAATTGAGCGGGGACACGTATTTTTATCGGAAACAGACACCGAAGTAGTCGCCCATATGATGGAAGAGTATTACGCCGGCGATTTTGAAGCGGCTGTAAAAAAAGTTTTATCCGAAATTAGCGGCTCCTATTCGTTGGTGTTTTTGTCGGAAAAT
>JAGFXW010000294.1 GCA_017861495.1 Bacillota bacterium | reverse complement strand
AATAGTTCCAATAAATTGTTTGAATATATGGCTTCCGGCAAACCGATTATTTCGACGATAAAAATGGGATACTGTATCTTGGAAAAGTACGGCTGCGGTCTTTCCCTGGAAGAATCAACGCCGGCGGAACTCGCAAAAATGATAATGAAAATATATACAATGCCGCCGGAAGAGTACGAAAAAATGGGTAGGAATGCAAAAGCCGGCGCGGCGGATTTTGATTACAAGATATTGACGGCGAAATTAGTAGATGTGATTGAACACGTTGAAAAGACATATGTGTTAACGAAAGTGGAGGGTGTAAAGCATTGATTTCGATGGATAGATTATTTGTTTTCAAACAATGGTTTATTGCCTTCCGTAAGAAACAGCCTTTTTCTATACCATTTAATATGCAAGGGTTTCAAGTTATCAGACCTCCAGCCGGAAGATTTTTTGCAGATCCGTTTGTGATTGAAAATGAAGGGAAAAATTATATTTTTTTTGAAGATTTTTTTCTAAAAAAACGAAAAGGAATTATTAGCTGTATTGAGATTGATGAAAATGGAAATTATAATGCCCCCCATATTGTATTAGAAAAAGAATATCATCTTGCTTATCCTTTTTTGTTTAAGACGGATCAAGGGATCTTTATGATTCCGGATACTAGCGCAAACAACACGATCGAACTTTATGAGGCAACGCAATTCCCCTATCAATGGTCTTTGAAACGCGTGCTTATGAGCGGCTTTAAGACCGCTGATTCAACGTTATGGCACTACAACCAAAAGTGGTGGATTTTTACAAACATACTAGACTCGCAGAATTTGGCGGATCCGGGGAAACTGCACCTTTTTTATGCAGAATCCTTGTCTTCAACGTGGACTCCGCATCCGCAAAACCCGGTCAATCATGATCCGCGAACGGCTCGACCGGCGGGACATATATTTTTCCATGACGGAAAAATAATCCGTCCGGCGCAAAATTGCTCTACCGAATATGGAACCGCTGTGATATTTAATGAGATAATCGAGTTAACGGAAACCCATTATACGGAGAAACCTCTATTTGAGATAAGACCGGACTGGTGCAACGGTAATCAGAGGTTGCATACCTATAATTTTAATGATCAATGGGAAGTATGCGACGGACTCGTTAATGTTACCGATATCTTCAAGCCAATCCGTTGGTTGTCGGCCTATTGGCATCGGTAGCACGATTAAAGGTTGTATAAAAATGGTTGAAACATTCTGCGTCCCATTTACTTCAGAGAAAGGGGATATAAAGTCATTGAAAAAAATAACCATACTATCCTCTGATGATCCGCGGGTAAAACGAGGACTGCAGGTAGTTGCGCATACCCATGCAAAAAGCTTACGCAAGCGGGGATTTGACGCAGTTATATATTGCCCGGGTGAAAAGTATGAAGCCTATGTATTGGAAGGTGTTCCTGTTTATACTTTCGCCTATCGACAGGGAAGCTATGCTGCTATTAATTTTATAACAATGATGTATAACTGCTGGCGTGGATGGAAAATGCATTTTGGTAAGCAAGAACCCGATATATTGCATGGGCACGATGATATGACGTACTATTTTTTATCGCGCTATTTATCCAAGAAGGTTAAGAAAATATATACGGTTCACGACCCGCTTGTTTACCACCATCGCATGTTGGGAAGATTGCCCCGGGGTGGAAGTTTGAAAGAAAAAATGATGACCCACATTGAAAACACTGTATATGCGCGCAGCGAAAAAATCCATTGCATTTCAGAGTATACGAGGGTCAGGATTACCGATTACGAAGCTTTAGCTGCCAAAATTCGGATTGTGCCTGACTGGATCGACACGGATCGATTCGTTTTGCCGGGAGATCGCGCACTTGTTCGCGCGAAATTTGCGCTGGATACTGATGATTTTGTCATTTATACATTGCGTGGGTTGCAGGCGCGCATGGGTCTTGGCAATTTGATTCAAGCTTTTGCGTTGCTGCAAAATCGCATTCCCCGGGCTAAGCTGATTATTGGCGGTAAGGGACCCTTGCGAAATGAGCTGGAACAAATGGCGACGGAATTGGGACTGGTGAACTCGGTAACTTTCCTGGGGTATGTGCTGGATGAAGAAGTTGTAGGAAGATATCAAGCCGCAGATGTCGTTATTATGCCGTCGCTTGACGGGGAGGGCTTTGGATTGCCTGTTATTGAATCCATGGCCTGCGGGACTCCTGTTTTAGCCACGCCGGTGTGCGCTTTGCCGGAAGTTTTGCGGGGAAAACCAGAACGGCTATTTGTTGGTATTCGCCCGGAAGATATAGCTGCGGGAATCGAGGCGTACCATCGGCAATGGCAAGCCGGCGGAATCGATGCCTGTGCGGAAAGAAACTATGTCCTTGAACATTATTCCGAACAAGACATTCTTACGTTAATTCTAGATGATTATGGAGTCTAGCTGAGAATGGGAGCGTATTCATGAAAGCGTTTAGACTGCTGAATAAATGGATCAAGATGTTGACTGGGAAAAGTATTTTGCATGTTATGCAGGATGAAGGCAAGGTGTATTCTAAGAATGATGTGCGGGGCTATTATAATAATTTAACGGAAAAATTATTAACTCCCGGGGCGTTGATAGATGAAACCGGCCTTGTCTATAATGTTACCAATGAGGGGAATAAAATTTATTTTTCCATCGCGATCTTTCATTATGGATTGGGTGCATACGACTTGTGCATTATGACCGGCGATCCTAAGTACAAACAGCTTTTCATGCGCACCGTGGACTGGGCATTGACTCATCAGGAAGAGACGGGAGCCTGGAATACTTTTTCAATTGTGAAAATCAAGCACCCCTACTCGTCGATGGCTCAGGGCGAGGGTGCGTCCTTACTTGTACGCGCTTTTATCGAAACCGGTGATGGAAAATATCTGCAAGCGGCCAGAAAGGCCGTTGATTTTATGTGCCTGCCGATCACTGAAGGGGGCTGTACACAATATAGTAATGAAAAAATGTGGTGTAAAGAATATATTGAAAAGCCGGTTGTTTTAAATGGCTGGATGTTTTCAATCTGGGGACTTTACGATTATTACAAAGCGAGTAAAGATGAGAAATACAAGCAACTACTGGATAAAGCAATATATACGCTGGCAAGCGATATA